>NZ_JBGTFM010000021.1:0-2294 GCF_041747255.1 Blastomonas sp.
ACAATAAGGGGGAAGGTTTAGATATAGGCGGGGGGCGCAATAAATGAATTTGCCTTCGGCCAATTCGTCGCCACCCCGTGGCGCCCGTCTTCCCCCGCCTGATCAGATGTTTTTTATCGTGCTGCACGATGGCAGTTGCACCCCTGCAACTCGGAAAGCCATGGGAACCGTGATGCGGCAGGCACGCTCTGACGCACGCAAGCAGGTGCGCATCCAAAGGCAGGAACAGGCTGCCAGGTTGCACAGAAACCTTCAGGATAAGGCCGCTGCGCGAGGCATCCTGCGTGAGATGGCTGAAACGGACCGTGGCATCGCGAAATGGTACCGTCTCACAGGGCGAATCATACCGGATAAGCCGACTTCAGCCACCTCGCCGGTCACCAAACGCACATCGAGGTCGGCCTCTTTAGCACCGTTGAAGGCGTCCGCAGCCATGCCACAGGCAGCGTCATCATGGGCGATCGATGCCGCAGGATTTCGCGGTGTGACCTGGCAGCAGACATATATCGGTCGCAGTTCGCCGAAGTTTCGCCGAGGTGCAGCGAAGGACAACTGGGAATATGAATGCCGTGATGAGGCAGTGCTTCTTGACGCTGCGGGCGAGCCTGTCATCGTCTCCAGCATGGGCGAGGACTGGCTCGAGATTGGTACCGCATGGCAGTGCCTGGAAGATGCATCGACCCGCAAAAACGCCAAAATCCAGATTCGTGTCATCGCGCCCTTCGATGCCGATGCATCCCACGAAGAGAAGGTGGCGGCCATAGAGCACTTTGCCACCACTGTGTTGGAGCCGCTGAACCTGCCGTACTCAGCAGTCATCCACCAGCCCTCTGAGGACGGCGACCAACGCAATTACCATGCGCATATATCGTTCTCACTGCGCCCCATGCGCAGGATTGAGCCGTATGCTTGGGAGGTCGCCGACGAAGTTCGTGGTGAACTGGATGGCAAAGCTGGCGTGCAGATTCTGCGGCATCTTTGGGCGCATTCAATGACCGAGGCCGCAGCGCGAAGTGGGCGGGAGATGCAATATACCGGGCTTGGGTTTGGCGCACGCGGGCTTGACCACGAGTCAGGCGAACACCTTGGCGACGCACTGACCGCAATGGCTAGGCGCGGCCAATACGTGCCTGCATCTGAACGCAACCGGATCAAGGCCGAGCGTAATAGATTTCGGTCGCGCATGCGCGATCTGGACAAGAAAATTGAGGCGTTGAGCGTGGTGCGAGACGCAGTTCTCAAAGATCTGGAACATTCGGAAACCCAGCAAGCGGCCAGGAGGATCGTCAGCGCAGATGCAACCGATCGCGCCAGACCATCTTTGGTTGCGACGCCTGCCGTCAAGGCAACGTCGGCCCTGATTGCGTCGGAGCCCACGAGAGCCTCTTGGCAGTCTCCGATCGGTAAGCTGACAACCGTGCAGCCAACCGTTCCGCGGCAGATACTGGCAACGGCGATTACAGGAACCTCTGTTGAGCGCCCGTCGTCATTGCGGCCCTCCGTCTCTGCAGAACGCCCGCGAGCCTTGCTGCAGCCAACTACAGCTTTACGCGCGGTACCCGGGGATAGGCTGTCTACGGCGGACCGGCCAATTGCCAAGCCGCTGCTTGCGGTCGCGGCAACCGGGACGACACCACGACACAGGGCTACCAATGCCCCCAGCAAGATTGATGGGGCTCCCATCCTGATACCAGCTTCCGGCTGGTCGTCCAATGCACACAAATCGCTAACGTCAGCGGATCATTCCGGTCACCTAACTCCGCAGCACCTCACGCTGCCTATCCCATCGAATTCGTCACTTCTGACGGCGGCGACGACTGAACGGGACGTAGATCCTGTTATTGCCATCGGTAGAAGCTTGCTCGCTGAACTGCGGCAATGGCGTGCAGAACAGGACGCCGCCGCCAGCTCGGAACTTGCAGCAGGTGCACCACCGCCTGTGAAATCTGATCCAACCCAGCCGGCACATCCACCGGCTATCACTGCTTCCCCGCATGCCGCGCGCACCAACACACAGCCGTTTGCAGTACCAGCGCGCCGCAAGCTTAAGCGAAAGCCGAAACGGTCGATGACATTCACGGGCGAAGCGATGTCCCTTGCTACACGCGAATGGCATGAAGCACATCCTCAGCAGGCATTTGTTGCCGGACGGGCGGGATTGCCCCCTGAAGATCAGGCGATTGTGGACCGCATTGTTGCAGAGGACCTTTATGTTATAGCGAGGGGCCCCAGGCTCACCCTCGATAAATGGGCGGTAACAGCGCTGGAGCCGAAGCAGGGCTGGCTGGAGCAAC
>NZ_JBGTFM010000022.1:0-2147 GCF_041747255.1 Blastomonas sp.
CGCACGAACTCGGTCTCGTCGATCTTCGCGAGCGGCGTATCGGCGAGCATATCGCCCAGAACGGTGCCCTTTACGGGGACAAGCGCGTTGATCGGCACGCTTTCAGGGTGCGGCATGGTGGCGAGCGCGTGGATGAAGCTAATGCGGTCGGCGCGGGTCTCGCCCATGCCGACGATGCCACCGCAGCACACATTGATCCCCGCCGAACGCACATTGTCCAGCGTCTCCATCCGGTCCGCGAAGGTACGGGTGGTGATGACGTTGGCGTAATTTTCCGGCGCGGTATCGATGTTGTGGTTGTAATAATCCAGTCCCGCATCGGCGAGTTGTTTCGCCTGGGATTCGGTGAGCATCCCCAGCGTCATACACGTTTCCATGCCCATCTCGCGCACGCCCCTGACCATCGCGGCGAGCTTCGGGATGTCCTTGTCCTTTGGGTTGCGCCATGCGGCGCCCATGCAAAACCGGCCCGAACCATGGTCCCTCGCCTGCGCGGCTGCCTGCAGCACCGCCTGCACGTCCATCAGCTTGGTCGCCTTGACGCCGCTGTTGGCCTCTTTCGACTGGCTGCAATAGCCGCAATCTTCCGGGCAACCGCCGGTCTTGATCGACAACAGGGTCGAGAGTTGCACCTCGTTGCGCGGGTGGTGCGCACGGTGGATGCTCTGCGCCTCGAACATCAGGTCGTTGAACGGCAGGTCGAACAGCGCGGCGATCTCTTCGCGGGTCCAGTCGGTGCGGGCATTCATAAAATTACCTCAGGTTTCATACAAAGATACTGACCCAGTTGGAAAGGAACAAACCGGTGCCGAACGTAAGCAACCACATGCAGGCGCTACGCGACCAGCGCACGGTGCGATCAATCGGCTTGTCTTGCAACCGCAGGACCACAACCCGGTCAGCCGCGACGATTGCCACAAGCGCCGCTGTCGCCATCACAATAATAACGATGGCAAGATTTCTTGCGGGCAGTGCGCTGTCGGTGCCCGTCAGCGAAAGCACCGCCCCCAGAATGAGCAAGGCCAGTGTGGCAAGATATTTGAGGAAATCATAAAGCAGCAACTCTGGGTCGCGCTCGTCGGGCTTTATCTTGTCCGTTGCACTGTCGTCACTCATTCCGCAGGCTCCTCAAGCGGCGGCATGTTGTGCCCCAGCAGACGCAGCACGTCGGCAGCACATTCGACCACATTCGATCCGGGGCCGTAAATCCCCTGCACCCCTACATCGCGCAAGAAGTCGTAATCCTGCGGCGGGATGACACCGCCGACAATCACCTTGATATCGTTACGTCCAGCCTCTTTGAGACCCGCAAGCAGCGACGGGATCAGCGTCTTGTGCCCGGCGGCGAGCGAGGATGCGCCGACGACATCGACATTGCTCTCCAATGCGAGCACCACGGTCTCGTCCGGCGTCTGGAACAAGGGGCCGGAGACGATATCGAAGCCCAGGTCGCCAAAGGCCGACGCGATCACATTCGCGCCGCGATCATGCCCGTCCTGCCCCATTTTGGCGACGAGCAGCTTGGGTTTGCGCCCCAGCCGCCGCTCGACGGCTTTCACCCCGTCGACGACCTGCGCCCAGCGGCTGTCATCCGCATAAGGCGCGGCATAGACGCCCTTCACCGGGGTGGGCGTGGTGGCATAGCGCCCGAACACGTCCTCCATCGCCAGGCTGATTTCGCCCAAGGTCGCGCGGGCGCGGGCGGCATCGACGGCGAGCGCCAGCAAGTTGTTTTCGAAACCCAATCCTCCCCCTGCGGGGGAGGTGGCAGGCGCATCAGCGCCTGACGGAGGGGTGTCACCAGCAGCGGCGGGCATCACCCCCCCACCAGTCTGCGACTGGTCCCCCTCCCCTTGCGGGGGAGAATTTTCATTCTTGCACCCCCGGCGCAGTGCATCAAGCGCGGCTTTGCACGCCGCCTCATCGCGCGACGCCTTGACCGCGTTGATCCGAGCGATCTGGCCTTCGCGCACCTTCGCGTTGTCGACGTCGAGCGTTTCGAGATGGTCCTCGCTGGGCAGACGGTATTTGTTGACGCCGACCACGACATCCTCCGCCCGGTCCACCCGCGCCTGTCGCGCCGCCGCCGCTTCCTCGATCATCGCCTTGGGCCAGCCCGCCGCAACCGCCTTGGCCATGCCGCCTTC
>NZ_JBGTFM010000023.1:0-10043 GCF_041747255.1 Blastomonas sp.
CGCGATTGCCGCGCAGGGCCTTCCCTTTCTGAAGCAGGCTGTGGAAGGCCAGTTGGCGGGTGACCGTCAATATGCTGGTACTTGGGCAAAGCGCGGCTTCCAGATTGCGCGCGCCACCAAGTCTGACCCAACTGCCTGGGCGAATCTTCTGCTTCGTACAGATACTGGCCCCGGCACCTGGAGCGAGGTCATACGCGCCGTACAGAGTGACAATCGCAACTTTACCGCCGAGCAAAATCTTGATGCCATGCGCCTGTTGCGGATGGCAGGCGGCCTGACCACCACCAGCGATTATAAGGAGTACATCGAGGCCGCGGGGGCGGCGCGTCGTCCCACAGAAGTGCTTTCGCTGATTGATGAGGGCAAGGCCAAAGGCGTAATCCAGACCGGTGCGGGCGGCGAAATCGCGAGCGGGAGCCCGCTTGCTGCTGACGTTTCGACCGCAAAGGGGGCAAGGGCAGACTATGTTGCGACGCTGCCAGCGTCGGTACGCGATTCACGCGGCGGCGCTTCTGGCAATGTGACGCTGGCCAATGCCGACGCGCTGCTCGGAAACCAGCAATATGCTGAAGCCGAGGAATTGGCGGGCATCGCGTTGACCAAGAACGTGGCCGACACTGAGCGCGCGCAAATGATCCAGGCGATCGCGCGCGTGGCCCAGGGCAAGCATGATTTGGCAATGCAGAACCTTAACGCCATCACCGGTACGCGCGCGCCGCTCGCAGGGCTTTGGAAGCTCTACATCGGTCAGCGGACGGCGTCGGCTCAACCAGCCGCAACGCCTGCTGGCTGAAATCTGCCGACGGATATTGGGGCAAACGTTACGCTGGAGGTGTATCCTCCAGCGGCACGCCCGGCTGCTGTTTTGATGTGCGGATGGTCAGCGATGTCTTGACGCTCGCAACATTTGCGGTCGGCGTCAGCTTTGAGGTCAGAAAGGCTTGAAATTGCTGAAGATCGTGGGCCACGATTTTCAGGATGAAATCGATTTCACCATTGAGCATATGGCATTCGCGCACTTCGGGCAAAGTGCGCACATGCTCTTCGAAGGCCTTGAGATCGCTTTCTGCCTGGCTTTTCAGGCTGACCATCGCAAACACCGTGATGGCAAATCCCAGCTTTTGCGGGTCGATATCGGCATGATAGCCGCGGATGATCCCGGCTTCTTCCAGCGCGCGCACACGGCGCAGACACGGCGGCGCGGTTAATCCGACCCGGCTGGCAAGCTCAACGTTGGTGATCCGGCCTTCATCCTGAAGCCGGGTGAGCAATTGACGGTCAATATGGTCGAGACTTGCCAAAACTTTTCCTCCACCGACCAGTCTTGCGGATGTTGCCGCATGACGGGGGTCTGTGCCGCTAAGCATTTTCATGTAAGGGAATGTGCCCCAAAAGTCATTTTTCCCGTAACATCACCGCAATACCATATAATAAAATTGTCCTGCAACGCAATTGTCCCACATTGCAACGTGCCGATAAGTCCGCTTTCGCTGGGCACATTTCCCGGTTATCGATCATGATAGAATACCATTCGGCGGCCCGCCGCGTTAGGGCTTGCATACGCCCTGGGAGAGAATTTCGAAATGCGATTTGATGACCGCCTGACCACCGTATTGTCCGGCGATCTTCCCCTAGCTGGCGCCGCGGTAGCGCAATATCGGCAGTTGATTGACATTATCGCCCAGATCACCGCCGATGATATCGGTGAAGGGGTCGCGGCGGGCTTGGCAAGAGTGCATTATCTGCGTCCCAAGGTTAGCGAGAGCGACCGTCTGGTTTCGGTGCAAAGCCTGACTGGACGGCTGGTGTCGCCCGTCCTGCTGCAATATCTCGCTGCCGAAATTCCGCCGATCGCCAGTGCTGCGATCCAGGCCGCGCGGCTAAGCGATGACCAGTGGGCGCAATTGATCCCCGCACTGCCGGTGCGTGCGCGGGGTTTCCTGCGCAACCGCCGCGACCTCGGGCAGCGCACTCGGGCGATGCTGGACCGTCTGGGCGTTTACGATATGGCTTTGCCCGATATGGAGAGTGCCGCGCGTGGGTTGATCGCCGGGCGGGCGGTGCCTCCAGCGCCTGTCGCTGAAGTGTCTGCGCCGCGATCCGATTCCCCGCCAGAGTCCGCGAAACCTGGTCCGGCGGTAAGCCTGCCTGCGCCTGCCAACGACCCTGCGCCTGCGGTAGCGCTGCCCGACCCGCAAAGCATCGGCGAGATTGTCAAGCGGATTGAGGCGTTGCAGGAGGTGCGCAGCCAGCAAGCCCTGCGCGCGCCGCCGCGTGACGATCTGGATGAACTGCGTGACGCGATTACCGCAGCGTCCGGCGAAGGCGCGGATGATGCGCCGGTGAAAGCGCGCTCGCCTGATACAGACCAGTTCCAGTTCCAGGCCGGTTACGATGGCACGATTGAAGCGGCACAGGGCATTGCTCTCGGACTGGTTTATGGCGTTTGCCTCGCCACACCGGCACGGCCCGCTGGACGCGGTGTCGATGCTGCCACCGCGACGACATTTGCGCGCAGGCTGCCCATCCGCGCCGGGCGCGCCAACCTTGGCGGCGCAGCGCAACTCGCCGGGGAATGGCGCATCGATGCCGACCCCTGCTTTGATCGGTTGACCGGTCGCTTTACCGGCTATGCCGGATTGATCCGTCGCCCGCTGCCCGGTGAAGTTGCCGGGCAAGATGCGTTCTCTCCGGGCCTTGTGGGGAGCGACGGGCTACGTCAGATTGTGCATGAACTGCGTACCCCGCTCAATGCCATCATGGGATTTTCCGAGATCATCGATCAGCAGCTGTTCGGCCCTGTTGGCGTCGAATACCGGGCGATGGCGCTGCGGATCGGCCAGGATGCGCGACAGTTGCTGAGCGGCTTTGATGATCTCGACACAGCATTGCGGCTTGATCGCAACGCCATCGATGACCCTGACGGCACAATCAGCATCAACGCGCTCGCCGACCGGCTGGACAGCCGGGTGAGGCCGCTGCTGCAACACGCGGGCGTGACGCTGCTGGTCGAACGGGCACTGGACGACGCAACCCTTGCTGTTTCCAGCCAAACCGCCGACCGGATCGTGCCGCGTCTGCTGAGCGCGCTGATCGGCAGCAGCACGCCCGGTGAAACGCTGGACCTGACTCTGACCTGCAGTCGCGGCCATGCGGCAGATATCACGATATCGCTGCCACAGTCACTGCGCGATCAGGATGACGTCTCGCTGTTTGCCATGGACCATGCCGAACTGGGCGATGCGCAGCAAAGCCCATTGCTGGGCCTGGGCTTCTGCTTGCGGCTGGTGCGCAATCTGGCGCGCGGCAAGGGCGGTGATCTGACCGTGGTCGATCATGCTCTGCGCTTGACCTTACCAGTTGCCGAGCTTAGCGCAGAATCAGCGTTATTGTCACGCGAGTGAATGTGACGCGCAGGATGTGCAAGGGGCAAGGCACAGTTCTGTTCACTGCGACCCGAAAAGACCAAGGCGGCATAGATGACGTTCGCGAAGCTCCCGGGTCTGGAAGATTTCGTCCGGTTCGCACCTGATTTCGGCCAGCGCTATCTTGTAACCGTGGATGTCGAGGAAGAGTTCGACTGGACGCGCCCGATCAAGCGTGAGGGTTTTTCGCTGGAGACGGTGGAGGCGATCCTCGATTTTCAGGCGTTGTGTGAGCAATACGGCGTTATACCGCTTTACCTCGTCGACTGGCCGATCATCAACGATCCACGCGGCAAACAGATCTATGCCGATCTTGTCCGCAGCGGCCGCGCAGAAGTTGGCATCCAGCTGCACCCATGGGTCAATCCGCCGTTTGACGAAGAGGTGATCCAGCGCAACACCTATGCAGGCAGCCTGCCGCCCGAACTGGAGCGTGCCAAGTTTGTTGCGCTGCGTGATGCGATTACCGAGGTGACGGGCACGCAGCCTATCGCTTACCGCGCCGGGCGCTATGGCATCGGGCCGAGAACGCTTGATCTGCTGCGCGAGACCGGTGTGCGATACGACACGTCCGTGCGCGCGAATTTCGATTACAGAAAGGCCGAGGGGCCTGATTTCTCGCGCTATCCGCTGCAGCCTTATTGGCTCGACAAAACGCAAGAGATTGTCGAGTTGCCGGTGACATCGGTATTCTGGGGCTTGCTGCGCAAACAGGGCAAGGTGTTTCCGCTGGCACAGATGGCCGGGCTGACCAAAGCCCTGATGGCGCGCGGACGGCTGCTTGAACGGATTTCGTTAACGCCCGAGGGCATCTCGGTCAGCGAGGTCATCCGCGGCATCGATATCGCGCTGGACGATGGCCTGCCGATCCTAAACTTCTCGTTCCATTCACCCTCGCTGCGCGCCGGATTTACGCCCTATGTGCGCAGCAGCGAGGATGTTACCGCTTTTTTTGACTGGTGGCACCGGGTGCTAAGCTATCTGGCGCAGCGCAAGATCCGCCCCACCAGCATTGCCGAAATCGACGCGGCGATCATCCGCTGACGTGGGACCGTGCAGGTGCATGGTGTTCCTTTTCGTGCAGGTTACACGTTTGGGGCTTGCATTGCCGGCCCGCGCTGGAGTAACCCGCGCCACTGGCATAGTCGGGATGGGCCTGTAGCTCAGTTGGTTAGAGCTGGCCGCTCATAACGGCTAGGTCGGGGGTTCGAGTCCCTCCGGGCCCACCAGCTCAACACCGCATGTGCCTTATGACAGCCCCTGGCACACCAGGCCATGGGCTCGCGGTCAAATCGGTTCGGGGAGTAGCGCAGCCTGGTAGCGCATCTGCTTTGGGAGCAGAGGGTCGCAGGTTCGAATCCTGTCTCCCCGACCAACTTCGCTGCGGACAATCGCGGCATCTGGACATTGTGCTGAAAGCTGCGCGGGCGGGGAAATAGCAGATCCCCGCCGATACGCCTTTGCTCGTGCAGTCGCAGAAGCTTATTTGCCAACAGTCTGCAGATCGGTGACCGATCGACCCAACACAATGGCGAAAACAAAAAAGGCAAGCCCGCAGGCTTGCCCTTATTTGGTGCAGTCAAACTGCTTGTTAACAGTTGGCCCGCGATCTCTGATAACGCTTGATTAGGTCCAAATTGGTTTGGAAGTCAATTGCCAAATAGCATAGGCTTTGCGCATCAATGTCCAAAATGGGGGGATAAGATGCGCAGACTTGGGCTGGACATGGGCACGAACAGCATTGGCTGGTGCCTGATTGAAGATGATACGCGTATTGTCGATATCGGTGTGCGCATCTTTTCTGATGGCCGTGACCCCAAGTCCGGCGCGTCGCTGGCTGTGGACCGGCGCGATGCCCGGTCTATGCGGCGGCGGCGGGACCGGTATCTGGGCCGGCGCTCGGCCTTTCTTGAGACTTTGGTCCAATATGGACTGATGGCGTCAGATGCCGATGAGGCCAAGCTGATTGCGGCAAAAGACCCTTATGACCTGCGAGCGCGCGCGCTGGATGCGCGGCTGGAGCCGTTCGAGATCGGCCGGGCGCTGTTCCACCTCAACCAGCGGCGCGGCTTCAAATCCAACCGCAAGGCTGAGCGCAAGGCCAATGACAATGAGGATGGCAAGATCGCAAGCGGTGCGAATGCACTTAAGGAGGCAATGGAAGCAGCTAACGCCCGTACACTTGGGGAATTTTTGCACAAGCGGTTGATGGCAGGCGAAGGCGCAAGGGTCCGCATGAATAGCGAAAGCCAGTCCTACGATTTCTATCCGCAGCGAGATCATGTCGAACGCGAGTTTGAGAGCATTTGGCAGGCTCAAACCAAGCACCACCCCGCACTGCTGACGCAGGAAGCCCATGGCGCGCTGCACCGCATCCTGTTCTTCCAGCGGCCGTTGAAAGCGCAGGAAGTGGGGGTGTGCACCTTCGTCAACGACGAGCGCCGCCTCGCCAAGGCGCACCCGCTGTTCCAGGAACGGCGGTTGTATGAAGAGGTGAACCAGCTTGAGATCACGACACCGGGTGAACCAGCGCGCAAATTGAGTTTGGATGAGCGTGACTTGTTGATCCGCATCCTCCGGGAGAAGCGGAAGGTCAGCTACTCAACTTTGGCAACGAAACTGAAGCTGCGGCCCGGTCAAAGCTTCAACAAAGCCAGCGAAACCCGAACAGACATGCTTGGCAATGAAGTCTTCGCAGTGATGGCGGACAAGAAGCGTTTTGGCACCCGCTGGAATCATTTCGATATTGAGCGGCAATGGAAGATCATTGACCGGGTGATGGAAGAGGAAGACCCGGAAACGCTCCACACCTTCCTCACCGACGAATGTGGTCTTGATGACGATGCCGCCGATTTTACCGCGCGTGCCAACTTGCCCGAGGGCTATGGGCGGCTGGGGACGAGCGCGACTGCGAAAATCCTGGAAGAGCTTAAACGCGAAATTGTCACCTATTCGCGGGCGGTGGAACTTTGCGGATGGCATCATTCGGATCACCGCACAGGCGAAATTTTGCCGCAGTTGCCCTATTACGGCGAACTGCTAACCCGCGAGATACCACCGGGCACGCTGAACGCTGCCGATGATGAAGAAAAGCGCTGGGGCAAAATCACCAACCCCACTGTCCACATCGGACTGCGTCAGGTGCAGAAGCTGGTCAATGCAATCATCAAAGTTCACAGTCGGCCCGACACCATCGTTGTCGAGCTGGCACGCGAGTTAAAGCTAAACGACAAGGCCAAGGAAGAGCACAACAAACGCATCCGCAAGGACACGGCGGCAGCCATCGCGCGCGGCGAGAAGCTGCAAAAGGAAGGCTTTGCTGACAACGGCGCCAACCGCATGCTAATGCGCTTGTGGGAGGATCTGAATCCCTCAAATGTGCTCGACCGGCGCTGCCCCTATTGCGGGGAGGCGATTGGCATGCGCGCGCTGTTCACCAGCGAGGCCGATATCGACCACATCATCCCTTATTCACGCTGCCTAGATGACAGCGCGGGCAACAAGGTGGTGGTGCACCGGAAATGCAACCGCGAGAAGGGCAACCGCACCCCATATGAGAAATGGGGCCATGACAGCGCGCGCTGGGATACGATTAGCGCGCAAGTCGCCCGGATGCACAAATCCAAGCAATGGCGCTTTGGTCCCGATGCGATGGAGCGGGTGGAGAAGGATGGCGGCTTCATTGCCCGCCAGTTGACCGATACGCAGTATCTGTCGCGGATGACCAAGACCTATCTGCAAAGCCTGTATGCCGATACGTCGGAGGGTAGCGTCTATGTCATCCCGGGGCGGATGACCGCCATGTTGCGCCGTCTGTGGGGCCTGAACGACATCACTGATGACCACAATTACGTGGAAAACAAGCACAGCGATGCGCCCAAAAATCGGCTCAACCATTTCCATCATGCGATTGATGCCGCCGTCATTGCTGTCACCACACGCAGCACCTTGATGAAGATCGCGCGCACCGCCAGCCAAGCCGAAGACATGGATCTCGACCGGCTGTTTCCTGATCTGGAGCCACCATGGCCTGAGTTTCGCAACGACCTTCGTGAAAGGCTGAAAACCACGATCATCAGCCACAAAGCCGATCATGGCCGCAAGGCAAAGCCGTTGCCCGGCAAGGACGTGACCGCCGGGCGGCTGCACAACGACACCGCTTATGGTTTTGTGCGCGATCCCGCGAGCGAGGACGGCATCATGTGCACCGACAAGGGCCTGCCCATTGTCGTCCACCGTGTGCCGCTGATGAGCCTGAAGCCCGGCGACTTCACCGATCCGCTGCGCATTCCTGATGAGACGCTGCGCGATGCGCTTTACCGCGCGACCGAAGACCTTGCCGGCAAGGATTATGAAGCCGCGCTCGCACGCTTTGCCAACGAGGGCAGCGATAAGCTTGATCGCCACGGCAGGCCGATGTTCAAGGGTCTGCGCCGGGTGCGGGTGCGCGAGCCGTTGTCAGTCATCCCCATCCGCGACAAGGCGGGCCGCGCCTACAAGGCCTATAAGGGCGATTCCAACGCGCGCTTTGATGTGTGGCGCATGCCCGACGGCAAGTGGGTGTCTGATATCGTCTCGATGTTCGATGCGCATCAGCCCGATGCCGCCACACGCAGGCCGCACCCCGCCGCCAAAAAAGTACTCAGCCTTCGCCAGAACGACATGTTGGCGATCGAGCGGGAAGGTGAGGCGAAGGAGATCGTGCGGGTGGTGAAGTTTTCGACGATTGGCAGCATTCAGCTCGCCGGCACAACCGAAGGTGGCGCATTGAAGGCGCGCGATGCCAGCCCTTCGGATGTTGATCCGTTTAAATACATCAACTCGTCCGCTTCGGGCCTCAAAAAGCTCAAGGGCAGGCAGGTGCGGGTTGATCCGTTGGGCAGGGTGTTTGACCCTGGCCCGCGCGACTAAACGGCAGGCGCTGGGGCCTTGTAGGGGGCAGCAATGGAACGAATCGTCGATATATCGAGCGACGACCTGCAACTTTCCCTGCATCGGGGGTTCCTGCTGGTATCAAAAGACGATGCCGAGGTGGGGCGCATCGCGCTTGATGATATTCACGCGGTCATCGTTCATGCGCGCATCACCTGGTCCAGCACCATCGTCGCTGCACTGGCGGAGCGCGGCGCGCCTATCGTCTTTTGCGGGGGCAATCATATGCCTACGGCTGTGACCCTCCCAATTGAGGGACATCATGCACAGGGTGCCCGCATCCAGGCACAGTGGAATGCCTCGCGTCCCCTCGCCAAGCAGTTGTGGCGGCGCGTTGTCTCCGCAAAGATTGTGATGCAGGGGTCGCTGCTTGAGGCGCGCGCGATTGATGGCGCCGCAGCCTTTCCGCACATGGCAGCACGGGTCAAATCGGGCGATCCTGACAATCTCGAAGCACAGGCGGCGCGGCGCTACTGGCCGCTGCTGATGGGCAAGGATTTCCGCAGGGACCGCGATATGGATGGTGCCAACGCGCTGCTCAACTATGGCTATGCCATCATACGGGCAAGCTGCGCGCGGGCGATTGTCGCTGCTGGCCTTCACCCCACCATTGGCATTCATCATGCCAATCGTGGCAATGCGTTTGCGCTGGCGGATGATCTGGTCGAGCCATTCCGTCCGCTTGTTGATGCTTTGGTCGCCGGGCTGGTTGCGCAAGGCGTCCACGACCTGAGCCCCGCGATCAAGCGCCAGTTTGCTCGGCTGATTGCCTTCGACCTTCGCTATGGCGGCGAAACATCACCGGTCTCAGTGGTCACCCAGAAACTGGCGCAGGCAGTGGCGGTGTGTTTCGAAACCGGGCGGATCGATCTTGCGTTGTTTCAATGCCCCACACCGATTGAATGGGCTGGTATCGGTCAGGCTGACGACATTGCCAGCGATGTTGCATCGCCTGCGTGAAGGATGCAGGGCACAGCTATCTCAGCGGTTACCGACTGATGTGGATTTTTGTGATGTTCGATTTGCCTGTCGGCACCAAAAAGCAGATGCGCGAGGCCACAAAATTTCGCCAGTTTTTGCTCGATCAGGGCTTTGAGATGAGCCAGTTTTCCATCTACGCTCGGTTTTGTAATGGCAAAGACAGCTACGAATCATATCTGCGCCGAATCGAGCGCAACCTGCCCGAAACCGGCGAGGTGCATGTACTCGCCTTTACCGACCGGCAGTATGAAAACATCGTCCGTTTTTCTGGCCAAACCAAGAATCGCCCACGGCAAAATCCCGATCAATTGGCTATGTTCTGATTATGTCCAGCAAAAGATGCCGGCTGGACCAACCACTTTTGTCTTGTATCACAAAGACTTGGTGGCTGATCCAGCCTAGCATTTCAGAGATCGCAGGCCAACCGCAACCGAAAGATCGTGCAAGCGTCAGCAAGGCTGAGCCTAGCATTTCAGAGATCGCAGGCCAACCGCAACAGGCTCGCCGTGCAAGCAATGATGTGCTTTAGCCTAGCATTTCAGAGATCGCAGGCCAACCGCAACGAAAATACCTGCGCCTCGGTAAGGGTGAGGAGCCTAGCATTTCAGAGATCGCAGGCCAACCGCAACTCAAGCGGGGTGCCAGCGCGCTTCCCGGCGAGCCTAGCATTTCAGAGATCGCAGGCCAACCGCAACTTCAATGCCA
>NZ_JBGTFM010000024.1:0-1813 GCF_041747255.1 Blastomonas sp.
CATGTGGATCATCGGCCTGCCTCTGGCTTCCGCCATTCTGCTTGGCGCCTGTCTGGCGCCGACCGACCCGGTCCTGGCTTCCGATGTCCAGATCGAACGGTCAGATGGTGATGAAGGGTGTGAGGCGCGTTTTGCGCTCACATCAGAGGCTGGCCTCAACGATGCACTGGCGTTTCCCTTTGTCTATCTGGCTCTGCTCGCGGCGGGCGCAGGCTTGAGTGCGGGCGGGCTGGGATTATGGTTTTGGCACGATGTCATTTGGCGACTTAGTCTCGGCTTGCTCGCGGGGCTGGCTGGCGGGTGGTTGCTGGGGCGCATCATTTATTTTCTGCCCGACGATACCCGGCTGTCGCGCACCGGTGACGGCTTTATTGCCCTTGGCATGACCCTCGCGATCTATGCCATGGCCGAATTTGTTCAGGGCTACGGCTTCCTCGCGGTCTTTGTCGCCGCGCTGATGCTGCGCACTGCGGCGCAGGGCGATGATTTCAACCGAGAGCTGCTTGATTTCGCTGACGAGACCGAGCGGCTTGTGATGATGGTGCTACTCCTGCTGTTCGGCGGCATGTTGACCGGCGGCGGACTGCTGGCGTCGATCAGTTGGCAGGCCGTCGGCTTGGCTGCGGTGGTACTTCTGATCATCCGTCCGCTTATCGGCTGGATCGCGCTCACCGGGGTGGACCGACCGAAACTTGAGCTGTTTGTCATCGCGTTTTTCGGGATCAGGGGACTGGGGTCGGTCTATTATCTTGCGTTTGCCGTCAACCACGGCGATTTTCCGGAGCATCATTTGCTGTGGGAGGTCGTGGGGCTGATCGTGCTTGCCTCGATCGTCATTCATGGCCTGTCGGTTACGCCGATTATGAAGCGACTTGATCGCCACTTCGGTCGCACGGCAGAAAGTGAGAGCTGATTTCTGCTAAACGCGCTGCAGTGCCTGCGGATAACTGCCCAATATGCGCACCCATTTGCTGTGATAGGCCAGCACCTTGAGCGCGCGGTCCACTGGCGGATCACCCGGCATGCCCTCGATATCCGCGTAAAACTCTGCCGCTGCAAAGCTGCCGCCGCGGATATAGCTTTCCAGCTTGGTCATGTTGATGCCATTAGTGGCAAAGCCGGATAGCGCCATGAACAGTGCAGCAGGGATGCTGTTCACCTCAAAAATCATGCTGGTCATGACCGGGCCGTTGCCCGGCAAAGGGTCATCGGCGCTTTCGGCCAGAACGACGAACCGGGTCATGTTATGGTCCGCATCCTCGATGCCTTCAGCCACAATATCCAGCCCGAACAGTTCACCTGCCAAGCGCGAGGCGATGGCGCACAGCCCGGCGTCATCAGATTCAGCGACAAATGCTGCCGCGCCTGACGTATCGGCGTAATTGATCGGCGCGATATGGTTGCCGCGCAGATATTGGCGGCATTGACCCAGTGCCTGCGGATGGCTGATCGCGGAGGCAAATGGCCCGCTGCTTTTCGCGAGTAGGCAATGGTGGACCGGAAGGAAATACTCAGCGACGATGTTCAGTCCGCTTTCAGGCAACAGAAAGTGGATGTCAGCCACGCGGCCATGCTGCGAATTTTCAATCGGGATGATGGCACGTGCCGCACGCCCGTCCTTGACCGCGTCCATCGCATCTTCGAACGAGAAGCACGGCAGCGGCAGGGCGTCGGGTGCGAACGCCTGCGCAGCGATATGCGAAAAGGCGCCAGGCGCACCCTGAAAGGCGATGGCCCGATCAGACGCATCGGCGGCGCGTGCTGCCATCGTAGCGATAAGCGACTGGGCGATTTTTGGATAGCTGGCCATATG
>NZ_JBGTFM010000025.1:0-15350 GCF_041747255.1 Blastomonas sp.
GCGCGCACCCTCGTGCGCACCTTGTCGCAGCGCGGCGCAGACTGCGTGCTCGTCTCGGGCGGCTTCCACCAGTTTGCCGATGTCATCGGCGCAGAGCTCGGCTTCGACGCGGTATTCGCCAACCGGCTGGTGATCGAACACGGCCACCTCACCGGGGCACTCGAGGGCGCGATCATCGATGCCGCGCGCAAGGCCGCGATTCTGATCGAGCAGGCGGTGGGCCAGGGACTGGCCGCCGACGCGGTGCTGGCGCTCGGCGACGGCGCGAACGATATCCCGATGCTACAAGCCGCCGGCACCGGTATCGCCTACCACGCCAAACCAGCGGCACGCGCTGCAGCCGATGCGGCCATCGACCACGGCGACTGGACGGTGCTGCTGCATGCGCTGGGCATCGCGCGGGGGGATTGGCGGGATTGAGGGGGGGCAGAGAATGCAACCGCATCATTTCGCCCTGTAGGGGTCTTGCTGATCCGGATCGAATATTATACATCCACGTCGGGATGAACATGGAGGTTCAATGGATCGCTCCCTTGTTCTTTATTGTGCCACAACGCTTGCTTTGGTCGAATCGGCACCTAACCGCTGGCGCAAGCGAAAATCTGTGGCAACAGAAGCGTGCCGCGATCGCTGTAACGCCACATGCCATCGCCGACATGGCGACAGTCACCAGTGATCCGTCTGCTAACACCATCGAGATCAGCACCGAACCGTTCTACAAGCGAGACTTCGGGCCGCTCGGTCTCACGTCCAATGACGAGTATGTCCGTGTGCTGATTGACAAAAAGACGGGTGCGGCAGTTTTTCAAATTTATCTCAAAGCGCAGTATCTGGGCGGCTGGCGGTTCTTGAACCGGGCGAGCTACGATACTGCTGACGGACGAGAAAGGACGCGCACGCAGCTATTGTCTAAACGGGTTGCGCAGTGCAGCCCGTACGGATGTGCGAAGCAGGAAGAGGTGGTTTT
This sequence comes from Blastomonas sp., assembly GCF_041747255.1. Lineage (GTDB taxonomy): Bacteria > Pseudomonadota > Alphaproteobacteria > Sphingomonadales > Sphingomonadaceae > Blastomonas. Next base: position 968 of record NZ_JBGTFM010000025.1, read on the forward strand.
TGACATTCCTGAAGCCGTGGTGCGCGCCGCTGCTGCCGAGGCGCGTGCCGGTGTCGATGCGGCGTGGACGTTTCGCGCCTACAACCTGTCGCGGGGCGGCCTGACCACTGGCGTGCTCAAGACCGAACTTGCCGGTGCGCTGATCGCTGCAGAACGGGAATTGGTTAGGCTTGGACAGTCGGGGCCGGACGTTTCAGATACGCGCACCGCCAGCTGAAGTTCGAGCTCTGGCTGACCAGCAGCCAGCATCAGCACATCCCATCACTTTAGCTTTGGACAAAGTCTTGGACGTGCGGACGAATACTGCGCCCACCCCTCAAATCAACTCATCCTCATCCAGCAGCCGATCACTCAACAGCTGCTCGGTGATCTGATCGACCCGTTCCTCGACATCGCCGAAGCGCATCACTTCGGCGATGTGGACCAGTGCGTCGCCCTGGTTGACGACGGGGAGCACGGCGTGGCCGATGATGATGCCGTCGATGGGGGCGCGGACGTCGAGTGGGTCGTAGCCGAAAATGTCGGCGACGCGGCCGATGACATCGCCCTTGTTGACCGCATCGCCCGATTTTTTCTGCAGCGAGCACACGCCGCCGCGCGGGGCACGCACCCACATCGAGCGGGTCGAGCGTGCCGGGATGACGACTTGCGACGCCTCGGGATGCGGCTTGATCATCTTGAGGTGCGCCATCACGTTGAGCACGCCGTTCACCCCGCTGCGGATCGACAACTCGTCAAAGCGCAGCGCCTCGCCCGCCTCCATCAGCAGCATGTCGACCCCGGCCTCGCGCGCAATGTCGCGCAAGCTACCGGGGCGCAGCGGCGATTCGATCACCGCGTGCGCACCGAACACCATCGCGAGTTCGCGCAGGTCGGGCTTGTTCGGCTCGATGCGGATCTGCGGCAGGTTGTAGCGGTGGACGGCGGCAGAATGGATATCGATGCCCAGCGCGCAGTGGCAGATCACCTCGCGCAGGAACTTGTGCGCCAGTTGCCCGGCGAGCGAGCCCTTGGTGCTGCCCGGGAAAGAGCGGTTGAGATCGCGCCGGTCGGGCAGGTAGCGGCTGTGGCTCATGAAACCGAAGATGTTGACCACCGGCATGAACAGCACTGTGCCCGCAAGCGTTGTGGGGTCGAGCTTGGCAAGCAACCGCTGGACGACAGCAGTGCCGATGATCTCATCGCCATGCACTGCGGCGCTGACAAAGATCGCCGGACCCGGCCGCGACCCATGCATCGCGCGCACATACAGGTTGGCAGGGATGCCGGTGGCGGTGTTGCTGACCGCAATCGCAACGGTCTCGCAGGTGCCGGGGGCGATGGTTGTGCCTGCCAGCATGAACGGATGCGGCGCGGATGACGGCGCCTCGAACTGCGTCTGTGCAGGCAGATTGTGTGGCTGATCGGTCATGCTCGCCCCCTTCGCGATGCGGGTCAAAGGGGCCAGCACTTGCACCCCCGCCGCGCAAGGAGTATGGAGTTTCCATGAGGGCCTGCGCAATCGATAATATCGATGCGTAAAACTGTTCCAATGGGTTGCCGTCCGCTTGACAGGGCAGGCGACTCCGCTTATGCGCGTCACTCATTTTCATTGATCTGTGGATACGGCCCTCGCCACGATGTGCGGTGGGTCGGTGTTTTGCGCTCTTTGCCTATGAAGCGATGAGATGGGGTTTTTCGGATTGTCCCGGACCCTGTGGAGCAGGAGAAGTATTAAGTGGCACGTATCGCCGGGGTGAACATCCCCACCAACAAACGCGTTATCATTTCGTTGACCTACATTCACGGCATTGGCCGCACCAAGGCGCTTGAAATCGCCACCAAGCTGGGGATTGACCACAGCCGCCGGGTGCAGGACCTTTCGGACGCAGAAATTCTGCAGATTCGTGAAGCCATCGATGCCGATCACACCGTGGAAGGCGATTTGCGTCGCCAGACCGCGATGAACATCAAGCGGCTGATGGATCTGGCCTGCTATCGCGGACTGCGTCATCGCAAGGGTTTGCCGGTGCGCGGTCAGCGCACCCACACCAATGCGCGCACCCGCAAGGGCAAGGCCAAGCCGATCGCCGGCAAGAAGAAATAAGGACGCCGGGGCGCTTTAACGGCGTCCCGCCCTTGTTCCTTCCTTTCACGCAATCCATCTAGTCAGGATACCATATTATGGCACGCGAACCGCAACGGCTCAAAAAACGCGAGCGAAAGAACATTTCGTCAGGTGTTGCCCATGTCAATGCCAGCTTCAACAACACCATGGTGACCATCACCGATGCCCAGGGCAACGCGATCAGCTGGTCGTCTGCGGGCATGATGGGCTTCAAGGGCAGCCGCAAATCGACGCCCTATGCCGCGCAGGTCTGCGCCGAAGACGCTGGCCGCAAGGCAGCCGAACACGGCGTGCGCACGCTCGAGGTTGAGGTCAAGGGCCCGGGCTCGGGTCGCGAATCAGCACTGCGCGCGCTGCAGGCGGTGGGTTTCACCATCACCTCGATCCGCGATGTGACGCCGATCCCGCACAACGGGGTGCGTCCTTCAAAGCGGCGTCGCGTCTAAACGTCCAGGCGGTCTTTGGGGGCGGATCATCATCCACCCTCCACTTTATCCGGCCAGGGCCCCCATCGCGCATTCCTTGCGTCGCCCTCGCCCAACACTCAGGGGAAGTCCATGACTGTCAACATCAAGAACTGGCAGGAACTGAAAAAGCCGAACGCGCTTGATATCAAGAGCGGCGGTGATCCCAAGCGCAAGGCAACCTTTGTTGCCGAACCTCTGGAGCGCGGCTTTGGCCTTACGCTTGGCAACGCGTTGCGCCGTGTGCTGCTCTCCTCACTGCAGGGCGCGGCGATCACCTCGATCAAGATCGAAAACTCGCTGCACGAGTTTTCCTCGCTTGCCGGGGTGCGCGAAGATGTCACCGATATGGTGCTCAACATCAAGCAGATCGCGCTGAAGATGGAAGGTGAGGGCCCCAAGCGGCTCCAGCTTTCGGTCACAGGGCCAGCAGCCGTCAAAGCGGGGGACATCGCGATGTCGGGCGACATTGAGGTGATGAACAAGGATCTGATCATCTGCCATCTCGATGAAGGCGCGACCCTGAACGTTGAGCTGACCTGCGATACCGGTAAGGGCTATGTGCCTGCGGTTGCCAACCGTCCGGCCGATGCGCCGATCGGTTTGATCCCGGTGGATTCGCTGTTCTCGCCGATCCGTCAGGTGTCTTACAAGGTTGAAAACACCCGCGTCGGGCAGGAGCTGGATTATGACCGGCTGTCGCTGACGCTGGAAACCGATGGCACCGTGACCCCCGAAGATGCCGTGGCCTATGCCGCGCGCATTTTGCAGGATCAGTTGCAGCTGTTCGTTCACTTTGAAGAAACGATGGCCTCGACCGGCGGCAGCGCTGTCAGCCAGAGCGCGCCGGATGAAAGCGACGCCAACCAGATCAACCGCTATCTGCTCAAGAAGGTGGACGAACTGGAGCTTTCGGTGCGCTCGGCCAATTGCCTCAAGAACGACAACATCATCTACATCGGCGATCTGGTCCAGAAGACCGAGGCAGAGATGCTGCGCACGCCCAACTTCGGTCGCAAGTCGCTGAACGAGATCAAGGAAGTGCTGTCCAGCATGGGGCTGCGCCTCGGCATGGACATCCCCGGCTGGCCGCCTGAGAATATCGAAGAAATGGCCAAGAAGCTCGAGCAGGAATTGCTCGGTTAAGCGATTAACCCTCTCCCCTGAAGGGGAGAGGGCTTTTGGGCGACGGCAAAGCCCTGATTTGCCAGGACCGGGGTACCTCATACGGCCCCCTTACGAACGGAGTATACCAACATGCGTCACAGAATTGGCAAGCGTAAGCTGCAGCGCACCAGCTCGCACCGGATCGCGATGCTGCGCAATATGGCGGCATCGCTGATCAAGCACGAACAGATCACCACCACCCTGCCCAAGGCGCGCGAACTGCGGCCTTACGTCGAAAAGCTGATCACGCTGGCCAAGCGCGGTGGGCTTTCCAACCGTCGTCTGGCGATGGCGCGGCTGATGGACGAAACGCAGCTCGCCAAGCTGTTCGATACGCTGGCGACACGTTATGCCGACCGCGACGGCGGCTATACCCGCGTGCTCAAGGCCGGTTTCCGCGCCTCGGACGCAGCGCCGATGGGGGTTATCGAACTGGTTGACCGCGATGTCAGCGCCAAGGGCCAGGATTCCGGTCCGGTCATGAGCGACGAAGACGAATACGCGGGCTGATCGCTGCGCGCGCTACATGTAATTTAAAATAGGGCGGCCTGCGCGAAACAGGCCGCCCTTTTTTCATGCACGCCGCACGTTGGCTCGACAAAGCAGCGCAGCAGAAATGAACCAGAAGCCTGACAGGATGATGGTGAAGATGCCGCCGCGCAGGTCCGTGCCCAGCACACCGGCAAACATGCCGATTGCTGCCTGACCTGTGCCTGCAGCCAGCACCGCATGCGCCAATATGCCCTTGCGGAAGATTTCGGCCAACGCGCCAGCCATTGCGATGACCAGCACACCGCCACACCACAGGTTGACCGGATTGTCTTCATTGCCGATCATGCCGACCGCAAGGTTGCTCCACACCAGCAGCAAACCGGCGAACACCGCGAACGCTGCTCCGGCGCGGGTATAGCCGTTTGGCGACAGGCGCACCGCCAGTTCGATCAGCCCGCCGACGATGGCGAAAATTACCGTGGCGAAGATAAAATCGGTCTCATCCCAGTTGACCTCACGGGTGAACTGCATCGCCACCAATGGGGTCAGCACAAGCGCCAACGCGCTGCCCCAGCCAATAATCCGCCAGAAGTGTTTGCGCGCACCTGAAGTGCGCTCGATTGTAGCTGTCATTGCATTGCCCTTTGTTGTGATTGGAGGCATGAGTGTGCCACCCCTGATGGTGAGCGGCATGAGCGCATCCTGATCTTTCGGTGAAAAATGCAGTTTTCCGGCTTTCGCTTTCACCCGTTTGTGCTCGACGTGCCCAACCGTCGGCTCATTCATGGCGATGCGGCGGTGGACCTCAACAACCGCTATTTTGATGCGCTCGCGCTGCTGGTGAGTGAGGCGGGCAATCTCGTTTCAAAAGATCGATTCATGGAAGAGATCTGGCGCGGTGTGCCGGTGACCGACGAGGCCCTGACGCAGTGCATCCGCACCTTGCGCCGCGTGTTGCAGGATGACGCCAGCCGCCCTCGCTTCATCGAAACGGTGCCCAAGCACGGCTACCGCTTTATCGCCTCAGTTGAGCAGGTTGAATTAGGCAGCGCGACGGCGACGCCAAAAGCTCTGACATTTGACTGGCGGCGTTTCTTTGCGCTTACCGGGGCCGGGATTGTGGGCGGCGGCGTCGCAGGGCTGATCGGCGGGCTAATTTATGGCTTTTTGGGCGCTACTCAGGTTGGTGCTAGCGGCGGATCGATCGTGCTGGTGCTCACCGCGATAACCGTGCTGATTGCGCTGGTCGGCGCATCAGGGGTGAGCCTTGGCATTGCGGCGGCGTCGGTTCGCGGCGGCGGTTGGCACATGTTTGTAGCGGGCGGGGCCTTTGGTGGTTTGGTCGTGGGCGGATTGGCCAAGCTGCTGGGCAGCGATGCTTTTGCGCTGCTGCTCGGCCAATCGCCCGGCAACATTACCGGCGCTCTGGAAGGCGCAATGCTGGGCGGTGCAGCCGGGCTCGGTGTGTGGCTGGGCAGGCGGGGCGATATGCGACGGATATGGCCTGCCGCACTGATCGGCGCGCTTGCAGGCGCACTGATCGTAATTCTGGGCGGGCGGCTCCTGGGTGGCAGCCTCAGCCTGTTGACCGAAGTCTACCCGCAATCGCGACTGCGTCCCGACCAGATCGGTGCGATGCTGGGCGAACATGGTTTTGGCCCCCTCGCGCAGGTCGTCACCGGCAGCATCGAGGCGCTGCTGTTTACGGTGGGTGTTGCCTTCGCGATGTGCACCGCGCATCGCCAGATGGAGAATACGTGATTGACGGTCATGCATTGCCATTCGGAGCACAAATGCTACGTTCACGTCCATATTTCTATCGTTCATTCAACACCATAAACCAAGAGGATCACCCATGCGCCACCGCGCCATCTTTATCGCCTTGCTGGGAACTGCCGCTATGAGCCTCGCCACGCCGCTCGCCGCCGAAACCGGTGACATCACCTATCCCGTCACGCAGAGCGAAACGGTGGTTGAGGAACAGTTCGGTGTGAAGGTCGCAGACCCTTATCGCTGGCTGGAAAACGATGTGCGCGTCGACCCCAAGGTCGCGGCCTGGGTCGAAGCGCAGAACAAGGTCACCGACGGCTTTCTTGAAACGCTCGATGGCCGCGATGCGCTCGCCAAGCGGATGCGCGAACTGTTCGATTATGAGCGCTTCGGCGTGCCTAAGCAAAAAGGCGGGCGCTATTTCTACACGCGCAACGATGGTCTGCAGAACCAGTCGGTGTTGTATGTGCGCGACAGCATCGATGGCACGGGCCGGGTGCTGATTGACCCCAATGGCTGGGCCGCCGACGGCGCGACCGCACTCGATGCCTGGGTGCCGAGCAAGGATGGCACCAAGCTGATCTATTCGGTGCAGGATGGCGGCAGCGACTGGCGCACGGTCAAGGTGCTCGATGTCGCCACCGGCCAGATGATGACTGACGAGGTCAAATGGGTGAAATTCTCCGCGCTGGAATGGGACAAGGGCGGCAAGGGCTTTTTCTACTCGCGCTTCCCTGAGCCCGAGGAAGGCGCGGCGTTCCAGTCGCTCAACAAAAACCAGGCAGTTTACTACCACCGACTCGGCTCGCCACAGAGCGAGGACAATCTGATTTATGCGACCCCTGACCAGCCCGACCACAACCATGTCGCGCAAGTGTCGGACGACGGCAGCTTCCTGCTCGTCACGTCCTCGTCGGGCACCGATGAGCGCTACCGGCTGACGCTGATCGGGCTGGACGATGCGCGCGCCAACAAGGTGCTGGTGCCCGAACTGAAAAATGACTGGCAGATGATCGGCATGGCCGGCGGGCGCATCTATTTTGCGACCAACAAGGATGCCCCGCGGCTGCGCATCGTCTCAATGGCGACTGATGGCGATGAAAATGCGCTGACCGAGGTGGTGCCCGAGGGCGAGGCTGTGGTCGCCGGGGCGTCGATCTTGGGCAACACGCTGCTGGTCAACTATCTGCAGGACGCACGCAATGTGGTGAAGCGCTTTGACCTCACGGGCAAGCCGCTGGGTGATCTGGCGCTTCCCGGCATCGGCTCGGTCGGCGGCTTCGATGGCGACAAGGACACGACCGAAACATTCTTCGCGTTCGCCAGCTTCAACCGCCCGACCACGATCTACCGCTATGATGTCGCCAGCAACGCGACCAGCGCATGGGCCGAGCCCAAGCTGGCGTTCAACCCGGACGATTACAGCGTCGAACAGCGCTTTTTCGCGAGCAAGGATGGCACCAAGGTGCCGATGTTCATCGTCAAGAAGAAGACGGTGACCGGCCCCGCGCCAACGCTGCTTTATGGTTATGGCGGCTTCAACATCTCGCTGACCCCCGGTTTTTCGGCCACCCGTCAGGCGTGGCTGGAACAGGGCGGCGTCTATGTGCAGGCGAACCTGCGCGGCGGCGGCGAATACGGCAAGGCGTGGCATGATGCCGGACGGCTGGCCAACAAACAGAATGTGTTCGATGATTTCATCGCGGCGGGCGAATATCTGATCGCGCAAGGGATTACCGGCAAGGACCAGCTCGCCATCGAGGGGCGCTCCAACGGCGGCTTGCTGGTCGGTGCGGTGGTCAACCAGCGGCCTGACCTGTTCAGCGCCGCCCATGCCGCGGTGGGCGTGATGGACATGCTGCGCTTTGATCGCTTCACGGCGGGGCGCTATTGGGTTGACGATTATGGTTATCCGAACAAGGCGGACGACTTCAAAACGTTGCTTGGCTATTCGCCCTATCACAACATCAAGCAAGCCGATTATCCGGCGGTGATGGTCTCAACCGCCGATACTGACGACCGCGTTGTGCCCGGCCACAGCTTCAAATACACCGCCAGGCTGCAGGCGGCCAATGCAGGCGACAAACCGCACCTGATCCGCATCGAAACCCGCGCGGGGCACGGATCGGGCAAGCCGACCGACAAGGTGATCGAGGAGTTTTCAGATATCTACGCATTCCTGGCGCATTTCACGGGGCTTGAGATCGCGGGGGATTGAGGGCGCTGCAGCAACGTCCTGTTCTCCGGCGAAAGCCGGAGTCCAGAGGCGGGGTTGCGATGCAGCCGCTCTGGTCCGGCGTTCGCCGGAATACGGGTGGTGTTCGTACGATTGCCAATCATCGGCCACAATTTCCGTCATGCTGAACTAGTTTCAGCATCCATCGTGCGTCTTGGCTAAGGTCTAGCGAGACGAGAAATGGACCCTGAAACGAGTTCAGGGTGACGGAGTAATGGTGGGTTGGCGGTTTTGTGGTCCTAACCAGAAAGCTGTTGCCTATCAGTTTGCTTTTGATATCCCTCATCCATCGGGGTCAGGCAAACCCCCGGTCAGGCGCACGCGCAGCCCCAAGTTTGCCATAGCAAGCTGCGGTTGACGCAGCGCATTAGGCTATGGGGCAAATGACCAGCACTCAACCGACATTGTATGACCTCATCCGCGTATTCTGGCGCATCGGTTTGCTCAGCTTCGGCGGCCCGGCCGGGCAGATCGCGCTGATGCACAGCGAAATGGTTGACCGGCACAAATGGGTGGACGAGCAGCAATTCCTGCACGCGCTTAATTTTTGCCATCTGCTGCCGGGGCCGGAGGCGCAGCAGTTGGCGACCTATATTGGTTGGCGGCTGCACGGGGTGAAGGGCGGGCTGGTGGCGGGGCTGCTGTTCCTGATTCCCGGTGTGGCGGTCATCCTATCCCTGTCGGTGCTGTATGCCTATGCTGCCGGGCTCGACTGGTTTGCTGCGATCTTTCTGGGCATAAAGGCGGCAGTGCTCGCGGTGGTGTTGCAGGCACTGATCCGCATTGCGGGGCGCGCGCTCGACACACGTTTTAAGCAAGCGCTCGCGGTGCTGGCATTTGTCGCGCTGTTTTTTCTTGACCTGCCGTTTCCGCTGGTGGTGCTGGCGGCTGGACTGGCCGGGTTTGGCGCTGCCAGCCTGCGCCCGGACTGGTTGAACCTGAAAGCCGCAACTGAATCCGCACCGGCGGGCGCGGCGCCGTCGATTTTGGGCACCGTGCGCACCGTGGGCGTGTGGGCAATGGTGTGGGCCTTGCCGCTCGGCATCGTCTGGGCACTGTTCGGGCCGGATCATGTGCTGATGGACATCGGCCTGTTCTTCTCCCAGCTGGCCATCGTCACGTTTGGCGGCGCTTATGCGGTGCTGGCCTATATGGCACAGGAGGCGGTGCAGGGCTTCGGTTGGCTGAACGCTGGCGAGATGGCCGATGGGCTGGGCATGGCCGAGACGACGCCGGGACCGCTTATTCTGGTCACGCAGTTTGTCGGCTTTTTGGCCGCCTATCGCGATGCTGCGCCGTTTACGCCCTTGTTGGCCGGGATTATCGGCGCGTTATTGACCATCTGGGTCACCTTCGCGCCGTGCTTTTTGTGGATTTTCACCTTCGCGCCATGGATCGACCGGCTGCAGAGCGCCCGGCGGCTGAAGGGCGCGCTGGCCGCAATCACTGCTGCGGTGGTTGGTGTTATCGCCAACCTGAGCCTCTGGTTTGCGCTCCATGTGGTATTTGCCGATGTGGGTGAGCGCCGATTTGGACCGCTGCGCCTTTACTGGCCCGATCCCGGAACGCTCGACTGGCTGACGCTGGGGCTGGCGCTGATGTCGGGGCTCGTTCTGCTGGTGCTGAAGCGCTCTGTGCTTGAGACATTGTTGCTGGGCGCCACTCTGGGTCTGGCTGCGATTGCGTTCATGTAAATCGCAGAATTTCTGAACAAATGCTGTCAGCCCAGTTCAGCCTCCCATCAGCGCCGAGTCGCTATCTCTTGTGTGTAGTCGCCGGATTGGGTCCGGCACAGGAACCAGGAGGACGATACGATGGCTTTTGGAAAATTAATATTGGGGATCGCAGCCTTTGGCTCTGCGGCCCTGTTCGCCACTCCGGCTGAGGCGCAGTATTGGGGCGGAGGCCCCGGCTATGGCCGCGATGGCCCCGCCCAGGCGGTGAACCGTTGCACCCGCGCCGCGCAGGCAGACCTGCGCCGCTGGGGTCGGTTTGGTCAGGTCACCGACATTCGCCGCGTGAGAGACACACGTTTTGGTTATCGCGTGCGCGGACGGGTCGTGGTGGAAGAACCGCGCGGTTTTCGCACCAGAGTTATCCGGGGCAGTTTCGATTGCTTCGTCAATCGGGGCAGGGTGCGTGATCTGCGTTTCAGCGGTCTCGGCAATTTCCGCTAAGATGTGAATCGCACACCATGCAACGGGGCGGTTCAGCGTGGCGACAGGCTGAACCGTCTACCGAAAAATCAACGATCCGTCAGCTTGCCTGCGCGCGTTCGATACGAAAGGAAACATCCATGTTGAAAGCTTTGACAGGTCTGGGCGCGGCGGGTGCCATGCTGGCAACGGGGTTTATGACCCCGGCAATCGCTGCCCCCATCGCCATGAATGTCGAAACAGGGCACGGCTTTGCATCGCTTGACGACCTGCCGCTTGCCGATCTTGGCTGGACGCAGGGTGACGAGACTGCAAGCCAGTGGCGGCGCGGTTATCGCGGCTGGCGGGGCAATCGCGGCTGGCGAGGCAATCGTGGCATCAGCGGCGGTGATATTCTCGCCGGGGCGCTGATCATCGGTGGTATCGCAGCCGTCGCCAGCGCCGCGAGCAACAACGCCCGGCGCGGCCCCAACAACCGCTACAGCTATAACGACGATGTCCGCTCGGCCTCCAATCAGTGCGGGACGGCAGCAGCGGCTCAGTCTGGCTTTGGCGCGCGCGTTGAGCGGATCGACAATGTCGTGCGCGACGGTGCGGGTTGGCGGGTCGAAGGCCTGGTCGGCTCACGCGGTGGCGGCGTTGACAGCTTCACGTGTGGCATCACATATGGCCAGATCGATTATGTCCAGTTCAACCGCGCCAATGGTCGCTTTGGCTCGGGCGTTGGTGGGGTTGGTGGGCCAGATTACGGTCAGGCTGACCCAAATTATGTGCCCCCGCAGGATTATGGCGATGATACCTGGCGGAGCGGCGAGAGTGGCTGGCCCGAGTGACTTAGCCCACAGTTAGCCGCAGCCGCGCATCCTTCGCGATGCTATGCTGCGGTACCAGCTCCTGCGGTGCGCTTATGCCCCTTCGCGCACCGCAGGGGTTATTTTAATGGGCAGGCGGTTCTCCACCGCGATAGACCGGCAGCCCCAGTTTATAATGGATTGCGGCACCTCGCAGCACAAAGCCCGCAGCCGCGCCGATAATCGCGGCATATTGCATCTCAACACCAGTCAAACGCAGCCCGACATACAGGCCCGAAGCCAGCGCGGCAGCGGTGACGTAGAGTTCGGGGCGCAGGATGATCGACGGCTCGCCCGCCAACACATCGCGGATGATGCCGCCCACGCACGCGGTAATGACGCCCATCATCGCGGCGGGCAGCGGGTCGACGCCATATTGCATCGCTTTGGCCGCGCCGAACACGCCATAAGCGGCGAGCCCCGCAGCATCGAACCACGCCAGCCAAGATGCGTTGGGTGTGTCCCCCTGCCACCAGCGTTGCGGTGTGACCCACAGCAGCAGCGATACCGCCAGCACCACCACCAGCACGTTTGAACTGACGATCCAGAAAACCGGTGCGCCGATCAACAGATCGCGCACCGTGCCGCCGCCAACCCCTGTGACCAATGCGAAAAATGTGAAGGTGACAAATGTCTGCCGCTTCGCCGCCGCCGCCAGCGCCCCGGATGCGGCAAACACCGCGATCCCGAACATGTCGAGCGCGCCAAGGATCATGCCAAGGTCGATGGCGGTGGGCAGTGGGCTGGCCATGGGGAGGCCTTAGAGGAAGCGAGCAACGACTTCACGCGCGATCTGCTCTCTTCCCTTCACAGGAGAGAGGCGAGACTTGGCAGCTTGCTGCCTAGTCGCAGCAGTGAGGGTGATGGTGCGGCTGGGTGCGACTTGGCAGCACCACTACCTTCGCTCAATTCGGAGAGATCACCCCCACCCAAGCCTCCCCCATCAAGGGGGAGGGCTTTTGAGGGTGCGCCCTTGAGTGCCATCAAATATGGATTGGCTTACCCTGCACCGCCATCGCTGCTTCCTTCAACGCTTCGCTGTGCGTCGGGTGGGCGTGGCAGGTATAGGCGATGTCCTCGCTGGTGCCGCCAAACTCCATCGCCTGCGCCGCCTGCGCGATCCTTGTGCCGCCAAGCGATGCGATGATCCACACGCCGAGCACGCGATCGGTCTTGGCGTCGGCGATCACCTTGACCAGGCCTTCGCCTTCAAGGTTGGACTTGGCGCGCGAATTGGCCATCATCGGGAATTTGCCGACCTTGATCTCGCCGCGCTCTTTCGCCTGCTCTTCGGTCAGCCCCACGCCTGCGATTTCGGGCATGGTGTAGACGACGCTCGGGATGATGTCGTGATTGACGATGCCGGTCAGGCCCGCGATGTTTTCCGCCACCGCAATGCCTTCGTCCTCGGCCTTGTGCGCCAGCATCGGGCCGGGAACGACATCGCCGATGGCCCATATGCCGGAGACGCCCGTCCGGAAATCATGGTCGATCTCGATCTGGCCGCGACCGTTGACGGTGAGTCCCGCCTTGTCGAGCGCAAGCCCGTCGGTATTGGGCCTACGGCCGATCGAGACCAGCACGACATCGGCCTCAATGGTCTCGGCATCGCCGCCCGCTGAAGGCTCAACGCTGAGCAGCGCCTTCTTGCCCTTGACCGTCGCACCGGTGACCTTGGTCGAAAGCCGGAACTCGATGCCCTGCTTCTTGAACACCTTGAGCGATTCCTTGCGGATTTCGCCGTCCATGCCGGGCAGGATCATGTCGAGATATTCGACCACCGTCACCTTGGCACCCAGCCGCTTCCACACGCTGCCGAGTTCCAGCCCGATCACGCCGCCACCGATGACGACCATGTGGCCCGGCACCTTGGCCAGTTCCAGCGCGCCGGTCGAATCGACAATGATCTGCTTATCATTGTCGACCGTAATGCCGGGCAGCGGGGTAACCGACGAACCGGTGGCGATGACGATATTCTTGGCGCGATAGGCCTTGCCCTCCACGTCAATGGTATCGGTGCCGGTGAACGCGGCATGGCCCTTGATCCAGGTGACCTTGTTCTTCTTGAACAGATATTCGATGCCGCCGGTGAGGCCCTTCACCGCGTCGCGGCGCTGCGCGTGCATCGTTTCAAGATCCAGCGTCACCGAACCCTTGATGCCCAGCTTGGCAAGCTTGCCGCTGGCCGCTTCCTCGAACAGTTCGGACGCATGCAGCATAGCCTTCGACGGGATGCAGCCGACGTTGAGGCAGGTTCCGCCCAAGGTCGCGCGGCTTTCCACGCACGCGGTGCTCAGCCCCAGCTGCGCCGCGCGGATCGCCGCGACATAACCGCCGGGACCGGAACCGATCACCAGAACGTCGAAATCATAGTCAGCCATCTTTAAACTCCAATGCGCTCCATCAAGTGGTGCACGAACCTCACAAATCAATCAGCAGCCGCGTCGGGTCCTCGATCGCTTCCTTGATCCGCACCAGGAAGGTCACCGCCTCGCGGCCATCGATCAGGCGGTGGTCGTAGCTCAGCGCAAGGTACATCATCGGCCGTGCCTTGATCTCGCCGCCCGGCATCACGACCGGGCGCTGGTCGATGCGGTGGAGGCCCAGCACCGCACTCTGCGGGGGGTTGATGATCGGGGTGGACATCAATGATCCGAACACGCCGCCGTTGGAGATCGTGAACGTGCCGCCCATCATCTCGTCCATTTTCAGCGTGCCATCCTTGGCGCGCTTGCCGAAATCGCCGATGGTCCTTTCGATGTCGGCGAACGACAGCGTTTCGGCGTTGCGGATCACCGGTACGACCAGACCTCCCGGCGCGCTGACCGCGACCGAGATATCGGCGTAATTGTGGTAGACGATCTCGTCGCCCTCAATTTGCGCGTTGACCGAGGGCACGTCCTTGAGTGCGAGCACCGCTGCCTTGGCGAAAAAGCCCATGAAGCCCAAACGCACACCGTGCTTCTTCTCGAACAGGTCTTTGTACTTGGCGCGCGCCTCGATCACCGCAGTCATGTCGACATCGTTGAACGTCGTCAGCATCGCGGCGGTGTCCTGCGCCTCTTTCAGGCGGCGCGCGATGGTCTGGCGGATGCGGGTCATGCGCACGCGCTCGGTCTCGCGGCCAGCGCTGCTGCTGG
>NZ_JBGTFM010000026.1:0-9310 GCF_041747255.1 Blastomonas sp.
GTCGCGGCATCGCGCACCGCCGCCTCGATCGCGACATCATCGACCGCCAGCGCTTTGCCGCCGCTCGCCCGCACCGCGCGCAGGATGAGGAAATCGCCGACGGCTTTCGGCACGCGAATTCCGGCGGCGACGGTGTGCGCATTTTCCCAGCGCTCGGCATGTTCGACGCCGTCATCGAATGCCTTGACGATGGGCGCGCAGCCTGAGGCCTGGATGGCGAACATTTTCGGCCGCTCCGGGCCGATCCAGCCCAGCGCCTCAAGCTCGTCGAACGCCTTCCACATGCCGATCAGTCCGGTGCCGCCACCTGTGGGGTAAAAGATCGCGTCCGGCAGCGTCCAGCCCAGCTGCGCCGCGAGCTCCAGCCCCATCGTCTTCTTGCCTTCGATCCGGTAGGGCTCCTTCAACGTCGAAAAGTCGAACCAGCGGCCTTGTTCCGCACCTTCGCCGACAATCGCACCGCAATCATCGATCAGGCCGTTGACCCGCCAGACGCGTGCGCCCTGCAGCGCGATCTCGCGCACGTTGATTTCGGGCGTATCCTCAGGGCAAAACACGATGGTCTCGATGCCGCAGCGCGTCGCATAAGCGGCGAGCGCCGCGCCTGCATTGCCGTTGGTGGGCATGGCGATGCGGGTGATGCCCAGCGCCTTGGCCATGCTGACCGCCATCACCAGCCCGCGCGCCTTGAACGATCCGGTCGGCAGCCGTCCCTCATCCTTGACCAGCACATTGACCCCGCCCGACACCGGCAACGGCACCAGCGGCGTCTCAATCTCGCCCAAGCTGACGATGTCGTGCGCGTTGCGCACCGGCAACAGCTCGCGCCAGCGCCACAGGTCGGTCGCGCGCGCATGCATCGTTTCACGCGGCAGCTGCGCGCGGATCGCGGCCAGATCATAGCGCACCAGCAGCGGACGGCCCGCGCGCGACAGGCCATGCACTGTGTCTGCGGGGTATATCTCGCCGGTCAGCGAGCATTCGAGATGCGTCACGTAGCTGGGGCGGTCGGCGGTGATGTTGGTCAAAAATGTCATCGCGTTTTCAAAGTGTCCCTTCGCGCATCGCGGCAAGATGCGCCTGCGCCTGTTTTCTCAGGGATTCCTGCCGCTCGGTGCCCATCTTGGCCCAGTTGGCGTATACAAACGGCATGCGCGCGTTGGCGCTGAACCGGTCCTTGTGGCGCGCCACGAAATCCCAGTAGAGCGCGTTGAACGGGCAGGCGCGCTCGCCCAGCGCCACCGTTGGGTCATAGGCGCAACCGGAGCAATAGTTGCTCATCTTCTTGATATAATTGCCGCTTGCCGCATAGGGCTTGGTGGCGAGCAACCCGTCATCGGCGTGCAGTGCCATGCCGAGCGTGTTGGGCAATTCAACCCACTCATAGGCATCGGCATAAACTGCAAGATACCATTCGTGGACCTCGTGCGGATCAAGCCCTGCAAGCAGCGCGAAATTGCCGGTGATCATCAATCGCTGGATGTGGTGCGAATAGGCGTGGTCATAGGTATGCGCCAGAGTTTCGCGGATGCAAGCCATCTGCGTCTTGCCGGTCCAGTAGAACGCAGGCAGCGGCTCGTGCGCATCGAGCGCGTTGCGGGTCGCGTAATCGGGCATGAAGCGCCAGTAGATACCACGGATATACTCGCGCCAGCCCAGGATCTGGCGGATGAAGCCCTCGGCTGCGTTGAGCGGCGCACTTCCTTCGCGATAAGCGGCTTCTGCCTTTTTGCAGACCTCAAGCGGATAAAGCAGCCCGGCGTTGATATAGGCGGAGAGCAGCGAATGGCGCAGGAACGGCTCGCCTTTGACCATCGCATCCTGATAGTCGCCAAAGCTGGGCAGGATGTGCGCGATGAAATGGTCAAGCTCGCGCAAGGCCTGCTGGCGGGTCACCGCAAAATGAAACGGTTCGAGCCGTCCATAGCCATCGGCAAAGCGCCGCTTGACCAGAGCGAGCACATCGCGGGTGATCGTATTCTTGGCAAAGCTCAGGCGCTTTGGCGAATCCAGCCCGGCCTTGGGCGGCTTGCGGTTGTCAGCATCGTAATTCCATTTGCCGCCGGTGGGCTTGCCGTCCGCCTCAAGCAGGATGCCGTGCTTGCGGCGCATCTCGCGGTAGAAATACTCCATGCGCAATTCGCGCCGTCCTTCGGCCCAGTCGTCGAACTCGGCGTGGGTGCACAAAAAGCGCGTATCGGGCAAGATGTCGAGCGGCACAGGTAGCGCCAGGCTCAGCGCCTCGAACGTCTCGCGCAGCCGCCATTCGCCGGGCTCGGTGACCGCTACGCGCGCAGGCGAAAGCTCTTCGACCGCGCGTAAAATCTCGCCGTCTATGCTTTGGCTGCTGCCCTCGTCCTCAAGCGCCACATAGCGCACCGTATAGCCCGCCTTGCGCAACGCCTCGGCATAATGGCGCATCGCCGAGAACAGGAAGGCGATTTTCTTGACATGGTGCGGCACATAGCTGGCCTCACTCATCACCTCGGCCATCAGGATCACATCGCTGGCCTTGTCCGCCTCTGCCACGATGGCGAGGCGAGATGACAGCTGGTCCCCCAGGATAACGCGCAGCACAGCTGTCGTCATTCAAACTCGCGCGCCAGCGAGGTGCGGTTCGGTCCGTTCAGCTGCCGGTAGACCGACGCATAGACACAGATCATCAGCACCGAAAGCAGTGTACTGAGCGTCGAATCCACCACGGTGGTCAGCGTGTCGGCAAGATCTGCCGAAACCGCCAGCCGGATGATGATACCAAAGATCGTCGCGCTGGTCACATAGATGAAAAACGCGGTGATCCCGACGATGGCCACGAAAGAAAAAATGCGCAGGCTGTTGCCCTTGGTGATCTCCCACGAGCGCCGCATCGCCGCGACCGGGTTGGAAAGCTGCTCTGCGACCATCACCGGCCCTGCGACCAACAATTTGATGAAGATGTAAATGCCCGGCAGGATCAGCGCGAGACTGCCGAGAAACACCGCAGCGCCGGTGATGATGCCCAACGCCCAATAGGGTACGACCAGGGTGAGCGCACGGCTCAATGCCTCGCGGACGCTGGTCGCATTGCGGTCAAGGATCAGCACCAGCATCGCCACCGCGCCAAAGCCACTGGCGATGCCGACCAGCGCGATCCAGACGAAATTGCTGATATAGAACGCCTGCACGGTGGCCGCGATGGTTTCAAAATCGGCCCCTTCGGGCGGCACCGGCCGGTCGGTGAGCATCGCCAGCGCCAGGCTGGGCAGCAGTATGAACACCCCGGCGATGCTCAGCAGCAGGTCGCGGTCGCGCCGAAACAGATGCATCGCATCGTTCCAGCATGCAGAAAGATCAAGCCTGTGCGTCATCGCGGGATTTGCCTCACTGCCGATACCGGGTAAAGCATCCCGCTAACCGGCGGCATCGCGCCGCGCAAGGCATTTGGGGTAAAGGCAGGCGAATGGCGGCAGGGTTGCAGCAGCCAGAAATCAGCGCGCCGCCGCAATGGCAGGTGAGCGCAGGCCATATCGCCTATCCGCAGGCGCTGGCGGAGATGGAGGCGCGCAACGCGGCCATCGAACGCGGCGAGGCGGCTGAGCTGATCTGGCTGCTCGAACATCCGCCGCTCTATACCGCCGGTACCAGCGCGGACCCCGCCGAACTGCTCAGCGGCCAATTCCCGGTCTACGATACCGGGCGGGGCGGGCGCTATACCTATCACGGGCCGGGCCAAAGGGTCGGCTATGTGCTGCTCGATCTGCGCACACGCGGCCGCGATGTGCGCTGCTTTGTCCATGCGCTGGAGGACTGGGTGATCGCTGCACTCGGGGTTCTGGGGGTTAGCGCGTGCCGCGCCGAAGGGCGGATCGGCATCTGGACCGATAACGGCGCGGGGCAGGAGGCGAAGATCGGCGCGATTGGCGTGCGAGTGCGCCGCTGGGTGACGATGCACGGCTTTGCGATCAACGTGAACCCGGATCTGGCGCACTTTGGCGGCATCGTACCGTGCGGCATCAGCGAGTATCCCGTGACCAGTCTCGCCGATCTTGGCATCGTGGCGACCATGGCTGATCTTGACGCGGCTTTGCAGGCAACCCTGCCACAGTTTCTTGCCGCGTTCGCCGCGCCGTGCCAAAGCGACGCCAGCGAGGATGTTTCATGACCATGCGAGACGCACGATATACCGCCCTTAGTGCTGGCTTCACCGCTCTGCTGATGCTGGGGGGCTGTGACAGCACCAGCAACACGCCCGAAGGTGCGCAGACGCAAAGCAACACGCCCGAAGGCACGATCAGCGACGCGTTGCCCGATATGAACCTGCTACCCAATGACGCGCCGCTCGCCGATCCGGTCGCGGAGGCAGCGACGCCAGGCGCGCCTGTGCCGGCAGGTGAGGCGGCACCGTCGGCTGCGGAACCTGCGGCTGAAACACCGGCGGAAGAGGATGCAGAAGACGAATAGGGGCGGGCAATTTCCGGAAAACAGCGTCGACTTAAACCACATACACCGTCGGATCGACCAGCCCGGCATCGGCAAAGCCCGCTTTCCGCAGGCGGCAGCTGTCGCATAAGCCACAGGCGCGGCCATCGGGGGCCGGGTCATAGCAGGACCAGCTCATCCCCGGGTCCAGCCCCAGCCGCGCGGCCTCCTCGGCAATCTGCGCCTTGCCCAAATACTGCAGCGGCGCGTGGATGGTGAACGGCTCACCCGCATCGCCCGCCTTGGTGGCCAGATCGGCGAGCCGGGCAAAGCCTTCGATGAATTCGGGGCGGCAATCGGGATATCCCGAATAGTCGAGCGCATTGACCCCGATGAAGATATCGCGCGCGCCCAGCGCTTCGGCCCAGCCCAGGGTCAGCGACAGGAAGATGAGGTTGCGCGCGGGCACATAGGTCACTGGCACGCCTTCGCCGACACCCGATTTGGGCACATCGATGGCGTCGGTCAGCGCCGATCCGCCGAACTGGCTGAGGTCGAGCGGCAGCACGATATGGCGCAAGGCGCCCAGATGCGCGGCGATGGTCCGCGCGGCCTCGATCTCAACCCGGTGGCGCTGGTTATAATCGATGGTGAGCGCGGCAATGGTAAAGCCCGCCTCCTGCGCGCGCGCCGCCGACACCATTGAATCCAGCCCGCCCGACAATAGCACAACCGCAATTTTCTTCTGCTCGTTCATGCGCATCGGCATATTGCGCTGCGACATCGCCCGCAAACCAAAAAATAGGGCCGCACGAACGCGGGTTCGTGCGGCCCAGTGAGGTCGTAATGACCTGAAAGGGAGGAAAGCGTACCGAGTCCGGCACCGGTCGGGGATAACGCAGTGATGGTTAAAAAACGGTTAGCTTGACGGGGCGACCGCAATCATCCGCTGCAGGACCCGGCAAACCGGGCTTCGACCGCAAAAGCAAAGGGAGCGTTGTCCAGCAGGCCTTGCGAATCGATCTGCACCAGCCCGCGCCCTTCATATTTGATTGTCGTGCGGCCTGATCCGCCGCCGGGGCATTTATAGGATACGGTCACCTGATTGGGCTCGTCCGCAATCACATAGCGGCGGCACTGCGCATCGCCGTGGCGCAGTTGCAGCAGTTTGCGCGCATCGCGCACACACACTTTGTCAGCAATGTCGCTGCTGCCGCGTTCCTTAAGATTCCACATGCCGGGCTGCAGCTTGTTCAGCATCGCCAGCTCGGGCGCCTGCGCAGGTGCAGGCATTGCTGACAATGCCGCAGCAGCGCCCGGCAACAACAGCCATTTCCAGCGAAAAGAGAGATTTACCATGACCAAAACCTTAGCTTGATGACCGGACATCCGGCCAACGATCATCCGGATGTTGCGACCCGTTCCAGGTTCTTGCCCCAGGCAATACGTTGTCTTTAGCAACCAATAGTGGCCAAATCAATTTGCAATTGTGGCCGGTTCATGGCTGACGAGATCAGCCCGGTGCTACAGGGGCGATCTGAAACGCGCGTGAACAAAAGGCGCAGTCGACAACAATCATGCCGTTGTCGCTGACCATATCGGCCTGTTCGGATTGGGGAAAACGCCCGATGACATCCCTGATATGGTCGACATTGCAGCGGCAACCCTTGGTCAGCACTGTGCCATCAGAGGCGCGCACTTCATCTTCTTCATGAAACAGCCGCCACAGCAAGGCGCGGCCATCGACCGCCGGATCGAGCAGCTCACCATGGCTGAGCGTTGCCGACAGGATTGCGACATGCTCCCATTCGGGGTGATCGAGCCGTACGTGCAGCCGTTCGCGGCCTTCCTCGCCCTCGGCCAGATGTTGCACCAGATAGCCCGCGCTGCGGCATCCGCGCGAATCCGATTCAATCGCGATGCGGATCAGCGTCGGCACCTGTTCGGACTGGCAAAAATAGCTCTCGCACGCCGCCGCCAGCGACACGTCATCCAGCGGCACGATGCCCTGATAACGGCCCTTGCCAAAGCTCTGGTCAAAGGTGATCGCCAGATAGCCCTTGCCGAACAGCGCGAACAATGAAGGGTTCGCGCCAAGCTGCGCCAGCCGGTTCCGGTCGAACCTGACATGGCCGCGCAATTCGCCATCGCGGTAATCGACGACCAGCAGCTCAACGATGCCGCCTTCGGTCTGTGCCTGCATGGTCAGCTGGCCGCCGTCCTGCTTCATCAGCGACCCCATCAGCGCAACCAGCGTGATCGCTTCGGCCAGCACATGCTTGATTGCGGTGGGGTAATCATGCGCGCCCAGGATGTCGTTCAGCACCGTATCGAGCCGCACAAACCTTCCGCGCGCATTGCGATCGGGCAGGGTGAACAGAACGGGCGGGGCGTCGAATGCGGCGGTCATGCGGGCTATATGGTGGGGAAGGCGGGGGAGGTCAAATGCGAAGGCCGCTGGCGATCAAATCTGCTCGAACACCCAGCGCAGCACGGACTTTTGCGCGTGCAACCGGTTTTCTGCCTCATCCCAGACCACCGACTGCGGACCGTCGATCACGCTGGCGGAGACCTCTTCGCCGCGATGCGCGGGCAGGCAGTGCAGGAACAGCGCATCGGGCGCGGCCAGTGCCATCAGCGCATCGTTGACCTGATAGGGCATCATTGCCGCGAGCTTGGCCTCGGCATGGGCCTGGCCCATCGAAATCCACGTGTCGGTCACGATGACATCAGCCCCCGCGGCGGCACTGGCAGCGTCGCGGTGATAGCTGATCGTGCCGCCGGCGGCTTGCGCCTGCGACACGAACGCCGGGTCGGGATCGTATCCTTCCGGGCAGCCGATGCGCACCGTGAACTTCATCAATCCCGCAGCCTCGACGATCGAATTGAGCACATTGTTGCCATCGCCCAGCCACGCCAGCTGCAACCCCGGCAGGGCCTTGCGATGCTCGATGATGGTCAACAGATCGGCGACAATCTGGCAGGGGTGCGACAGATCGGTGAGGCCATTGATCACCGGCACGCTGGCATGCTGCGCCATCGCCTCGATCTTGGCATGGTCATCGGTGCGGATCATGATCGCATCGCTCATGCGTGACAGTACGCGCGCGGTATCGGCCACCGTCTCGCCGCGCCCGAGCTGGGTGCTGCCCGCCTCAAGGATGATGCTGCTGCCGCCCAGCTGGCGGATCGCCATGTCGAACGACACGCGGGTGCGGGTCGAGCTTTTCTCGAACACCATCGCCAGCACATGGCCGTCGAGCGGCCTGTCAGCATCGGGCTTGCCCAGCGGCCAGCCATGGCGTGCCGCCTTGCGGTCAATCGCATCGTTGATCATCGCGGCGACGGCATCGTGTCCGGCATCGGACAGGTTCAGGAAATGACGGGTCATTTTTATCTCCTCCCTCGCCCCTTCAGGGGAGAGGATACGGAGCCTCGGCAGCTTGGCTGCCTAGGCGAAGTTGGAGAGGGGACCGGCGTTTGCTATTGCCCCTCTCCCAACCCTCTCCCCTGAAGGGGAGAGGGCCAAGTTTATCTACGCCGCCACCGGCACCGCGAAGCTTCGCGCCCCGGCGGACAGGCGCTCGATGAACTCGTCAATATGGGCCTGCTCAATGATCAGCGGCGGCAGGATGCGCACGACAGTCTCACCGGCTGCCACGGTCAGCAGCCCATGATGATCGCGCAGGTGCGCGACAAAATTGCGGCTTTCCACCGCTGGTTTCAGCTTCAGGCCGAGCATCAGCCCCATGCCACGCACCGAATCGAAAATATCGTCGTGGTTGGGGATCAGCTGCGCCAGTGCGCCGCAGATCCTTTCACCCATGTTACGCACGTGCTCCAGAAACTCGGGCGTGTTGACCACATCGAGCACCGCTTCGCCCGCCGCCATCGCCAGCGGCCCGCCGCCGTAGGTGGAACCATGCGTGCCGAACACCATGCCGCGTGCGGCCTTTTCGGTGGCGAGGCACGCGCCCATCGGGAAGCCACCACCGATGCCCTTGGCGGTCGCCATGATATCGGGTTCGATGCCGTATTGCTCATAGGCATAGAGCGATCCAGTGCGCGCGACCCCGCACTGCACCTCGTCAAGCACCAGCATCAGGTCATGCTCGTCAGCCAGCGCCCGCAAACCCTTCATGAATTCCATGCTTGCCGGGCGGACACCGCCTTCGCCCTGGATCGGTTCGACCAGAAAGCCTGCAACGTCAGGGCCGATCGCGGCCTTGGCGCCTTCCAGATCGTCGAAGTCGACATAGCGAAAACCGGGCAATAATGGCGCAAAGCCCTTGTGCATCTTGTCCTGGTTTGACGCGCTGATGGTGGCCATCGTGCGCCCGTGAAAGGCATTCTTGAAGGTGATCAGCACGGTGCGATTGGCATCGCCGCCTTCGCTCTGGTGATAGGCGCGCGCGGTCTTGATCGCGCACTCCACCGCCTCGGCACCCGAGTTGGTGAAGAACACCGTATCGGCAAAGGTCGCATCGACCAGCCGCTGCGCCAGATGCTCGCCCTGCGGGCTGCCATAAAGGTTGGACACGTGGACCAGGGTTTCGGCCTGCTTCTGGATCGCCTTGGTAAGGTGCGGATGCGCGTGGCCGAGCAGGTTCACCGCGATACCGCTGGCAAAGTCCAGATACCGCTCGCCGCGCTCGCCAATCAAATAACAGCCTTCGCCGCGTACTGGGCGAACATCGCACCGGGGGTAAACGGGCATCAGCGGCGTGATGGTCATGACGGCCTTGTCCTTCCTCAAGTCGGTCCCGCTATGTCAGGTCTGCGCGGCGGGACCCCCCAGCGCCAAACAGAAAAGGCGACCCGTCGCAGGGCCGCCACAGCAACGCGCGAAGGTATAGCCGCGCTTGGCCCACGCGGTCAATCACCGCGCGCACAAAGGGACTGGCGGGCCGCC
>NZ_JBGTFM010000027.1:0-3714 GCF_041747255.1 Blastomonas sp.
TCCGGCGCGATAGGCATCGCCGGAGTCAAGCATTTCGTGCACCGCAAGGTCGATCCGCGCGACATCAGCATGCGCCGCCGGCAGGCGCGCCGCATCGCGCGTATCGAACCATGGGAAGAACCAGCTCTGTTCCAGAATGCGATTCCACAGCCAGGCCAGATGCTCGCCATAAGCTGACGGCTGGAACGGCGGCAGATAGCTCTGGCCGAACACGTCCATCTCCTGCGGTGTCCAGATCGCATAGCCGCCGACCGCCATACCGGTGAAGCGCGCCGTGTGGCGCTTGAGCGCGGTGACCAGAATGATGCCGCCCGAATGGAAGCCATAAGCCGGGCAACGCGCCATGCCCAGTGCATCCAGAAACGCGACGATGGCGTCGGCAAAATCAGCGATATCCGGCGCGCCGGGCAATGGATCGGACTGGCCGAACCCGGGCGTGTCTGGCGCGATGCAGGTGAAATGCGCAGCCCATTGCTGCATCAGCGCTGCATATTCTCCGCTGTTGCGCGGACTCTGGTGGATCATCAGCAACGGCGGCCCACTGCCCGCCACGCGATAATGCACACGACGGTGCTCGCCGCTGGCAATCGGCACGTCAACATAATGGCGGGTGATCCGAGTCATGCCCTAATTTGTCCGGACAAATTGCTCTCGACAAGCCTTTTTTCGGGATTATGGTCACGAATCACAATTAAGTGAGGTTGCACCATCCATGGACATCGTCGGCACCCGGATGATCTGCGAGGACAAGACGGCACGGCAGCTGTTCGACGCGGTGATGGCCAACCCGGCACGCAACAAATTCGGCTTTGGTCAAAAGCTCGCCATCATCAATGTTGATGTGCAGCAGGCCTATACCCGGATCGACAGGTTCAAGACCGCCTACGAGACCGACCCCCGCCAGATCGAACACATCAACACCATCTCGCGGTTGGCGCGTGAAAAGCAGATGCCGGTGGTGTGGAGCCGGGTCGCGTACAAGGATGACGCAGCGGATGCGGGCGTCTGGGGCACGCGCACCGATACCCCCGACAGCCTGCAGAACATCCGTTACGACAGCGAACGCCACGCTTATGACCCGCGCTGCGCATTCGGGCCGGATGACCTGCACTATACCAAGCGGATGCCAAGCGCGTTTTTCGAAACCCCGCTGGCGAGCTACCTGACATGGCACAAGGTCGATACTGTGGTGGTCACCGGCGGCAGCACCTCGGGCTGCGTGCGCGCCACTGCGGTCGATGCGCTCAGCCACGGCTATCGCACCATCGTGCCGATCGAAACCTGCGCCGACAAGCACGAGAGCTATCACTTTGCCAATCTGACCGACCTGCAGCTGAAGTACGCCGATGTCGAGCCGGTGCAGGTGGTGATTGACTGGCTGGAGGCGAGGTGATGGGTGGCGGCGCGGGACCCGCCTTCTCTCCCTTGACGGGAGAGAATAGGAAGGCTTGGCGGCTTGTCCGCCCAGCCGGACTTAGAGAGGGTGGGGCGGTTGCCCTCACCCTCTCCCAGCTTCGACTAGGCTCGCTGCGCTCACCAAGTCTGCGCAACCCTCTCCCGTCAAGGGAGAGGGGTTTAGGGAGGAGCGCAGCTTGACCCCTGACCCGCAACTTTACGATTTCGCCCCCTGGCGTGGCCGCCCCAAAATCACCTGGCCCGGCGGCAAGACCTGCGCGGTCTGGGTGGCGCCCAATCTTGAGTATTACGAACTCGACCCGCCAACCAACCCGCACCGCAAGAGCTGGGCGAAGCCGCATCCCGATGTTGTCGGCTATGCCCACCGCGACCATGCCAACCGCGTCGGCCACTGGCGGATGGCCGATGTGATGAGCCGGCACGGGTTTCCGGGCTCCGTCAGCCTGTCGGTCGCGCTGTGCGATCACATTCCCGAGGTGGTCGAAGACGCCCGGCAACGCGGCTGGGAGTTTTTCAGCCACGGCATCTACAACACCCGCTACAGCTATGGCATGGACGAGGCGCAGGAGCGCAGCATCATCGAGGACAGCATCGCCACGGTCGAGCGCGCTACCGGGCAGCGGATCCGCGGCTGGCTGGCGCCTGCGCTCACCCACACCCCGCGCACGCTCGATCTTATTGCCGAATACGGCCTTGATTACACCTGCGACCTCTATCACGACGACCAGCCGACCGATGTCAAGGTCAAGACCGGGCGGCTGACCGCGATCCCCTACAGCCTTGAGGTCAACGATCATTACGGCTTCTTCATCTACAACATGAGCCCGCGAGACTATGCCGCTACGCTGATCCGCCAGTTTGAGCGGCTGGCGAAAGAGGGCGCGCAATCGGGCACGGTGATGTGTATCCCGCTGCACAGCTATCTGATCGGCCAGCCGCACCGCATCGGCCCGTTCGAGGAGGTGCTGCGCCATATTGCGGCGGATGGCCGCGCGTGGATCGCGACGGCGGGCGAGATTGTGGATAGCTGGCGGGGGCAGGCGGGATGAGCATCGTCGGCACGCAAACCTTCTCTCCCTCGAGGGGAGAGAATAGGCAGGCTTGGCGGCCTGTCCGCCTAGCCGGGCTTAGAGAGGGTGGGGCGGCTGCATCAAAGGCCCCTCTCCTGCGGCGGTTGGGAGAGGGGCAGTCGCCAGCGGCTGACCGGGCCCCTCTCCCTCCGACACCTGACAGCGTCTCCCCCCTCTCCCCTGAAGGGGAGAGGGGAAGATGACCCTCGACCCCGGCTATCTCGAATACCCCCACCGCCGCGAAGGCATGGACCATGCGCTGTACCGCTACAGCAGTCTCTTCACCCGCCCGACAGTCGCCTGGCCGGACCGAAAGAGCGTGGCGATATGGCCGGTGATCAGCCTCGAGTGGTTCCCGATTGTTCCCAGTGACACGCCGTTCCGCGCGCCGGGGCATATGCAGACCGCCTATCCCGATTACCGCCATTACACCGCGCGCGATTATGGTTCGCGCATCGGCTTTTTCCGGCTGCTGGGTGCCTTTGAGGCGGTGGGGGTAACGATTTCGGTGGCGTGCAATGGCGCGATTGCGTCGCGCTATCCCGCGATCATCGAGGCGATTCGGGCAGGCGGGCATGAGATCATCGCGCATTCCACCGAGATGAACGGGACCATCGCCTCGGGCCTCGCCGAAGCCGACGAGCGCGCGCTGATCGCCGCGTCGCTCGACGCTTTGGAACAGGCGAGCGGCACGCGTCCGCGCGGCTGGCTGTCGATCGCGCGCTCGCAATCGTTCAACACCCCGCGACTGCTGGCGGAGGCGGGGGTCGACTATATGTGCGACTGGGTGAACGACGAACTGCCCTATCGCATGACCACGGACGCGGGCAGGATCATTAATATCCCGCTCAACCACGAGCTGTCCGACCGGCAGATCATCAACGTCCAGCAGCAATCGGTCGACAGCTATGCCACCCAGATGCGCGATGCCTATGGCTGGCTGGCGGGTGAGGCGGCGCAGCACGGCGGGCGGATGCTGCCGATGCACCTGACGCCGTACATCATGGGCCTGCCCTATCGCATCGATGCGTTCGAGGCGCTGGTGCGCTGGTTGGCAGAGCAGCCTGGCGCATGGTTCGCGACGGGCAGCGACATTCTGGACAGCTGGAGCGATGCCAAGTGAGGGTGATCAACCCGCGCACCGGCGAGGCCGATTACGAGATCGCGCCGCTCGATACTGCCGCAGTGCAGGCCGAGGCGGCGCGGCTGCGTGCGGCACAGCCAGCGT
>NZ_JBGTFM010000028.1:0-2941 GCF_041747255.1 Blastomonas sp.
CGCATCCCAGCCGGTCCATGCCTGCGCATCGCGATCAAAAAACGCCCAGGCATGATGATCGGGCAGATACCAGCAGATCGCAGAACGCGCCTGCTCCCCATGAAACGCGCCAGGATCAGTGATGCAGGCGTCACGCATGGCATTCCAGCCGGCGGAATCGCGGACCGGATTGGTGCGGGCTGGACGAACAGGGGGCGCCACAGCAGCCGGCGCGGGGCTAACCGACGTCAGCGGACTGGCCTGAACTTCAGGGGCGATTTGGACGGAAACATGGTGTCGATACTCTCCTGCCAGTCAGCCACGACATGATTCCCAAACCATGCCAAGCGTTTCTGACGAACGAAACTAATGTCTCCCGCCGCGCAGATAACACATTATTTCTTGAGGGGGTAAAGTATCTGCTATTGTTGGTGATAGCGGGCGATGGCGCGCGACACCGACTGCATCAGCTGCATCCGCGCCGGAATGGGCGCGCTCGTTTCACCGAGCATCACCGCTACGGCATAGCGGGTTCCATCGGGCGCGGTCATGATGCCGACATCGTTATAGCCGGTCGATACCGGCGGCAGATCCTGCCCGGTTCCCGTCTTGTGGAGGAACCGCCAACCGGCTGGCACGCCCGCTTTCAGACGGTTGGGGCCACTTTTCGTGCGGGTGAGCGTGTCGAGCATCAGCCGGGTTGATTCGGGCGACAGCAGCTGGCCCAGAGCCAGCCGCGCCAGTGCATCGACCATCGCCTCGGGGCTTGCGCCATCGATGGGGTCAGCGACATAGGCCGACAACAAGTTGCGCCGACGGTCAAGCGGCACGCGCGCACGCTCGGCCTGAAAGGCGCGACCCGCCGACAGCTCCTGCCGCCACTGGACCCCGGCGATGCCGCTCTGCAGCAAGCGTTCGCCCGGGCCAAAGCGGATATTATTCAGCCCCTTGCGACGCAGAAAATCGTTAACTGCCGCCGGGCCCCCTGCGGTGCGCAGCAGCGCATCATTGGCGCTGTTGTCGCTCGCGGTCAGCGCCTCATCGATCAGCGACCTGACGCTCGCCTCGACCCTGCCTTCGCGCGCCACGCGGGCGGCGAGCGGCTGGTGGAACAGGGTGAGGTCATCACGGGTAATCGTCACCGGCGCATCGAGCCTCAGTTCGCCGCGATCCACCCGTTCAAGCACGGTCATCGCCACCCACAGCTTCGATACGCTTTGCTGCGGGAACAGCTCAGCCCCGCGCTGGCCGATCACCCAGTCGCCGTCGATCCGCCGCACCGCGATGCCGGTTTTGCCGGGAAAGGCGCGCCATAACGCCGCGATTTCTTGCCGCAGTCCTTCGGGCACGCTTGTGGACGCGCGCGGCGCCAGCTGAGGCGGCAGCGGCTGGACGGTGACGATGCGCGGCGCGGCCTGTCGCGGTGGCTGCGGCTGCGCCACCTGCCTTGGCGTTGACGCACAGGCGGCGAGCGCGGTGGTGGCCAGGATCAAAAACAGCGAACGGACAAACATGGGGAGGCTTTCTGCTCGGCACATGGGGTTAGCGCCATATTGCGGCAAAGGGATGTATGCGCGGTTAAGCGATCTAGCGCCGAGTTCCACGCCACCGGAGAATTTTGCGGTGAATGAGTCCATCAGCGCGGTGAACGGCTTTTTCTCTCGCTCTGATGCCAGAAGCTAACCTTTGGCAGGCAACTGGGCTACTAACGGATCGTCGCCCCTGTTGGCCTCTCCCTTGATGGCAGAGGCAGCGAGCCTTGGTGGCTTTGCCACCTAGTCGCAGCGGTGAGGGTGATGGTGCGTCTGGGCGAGGTGTCACAATCCGGAGAGATCACCCCCACCCAACCCTCCCCCATCGAGGGGGAGGGCATTTGCAGTCCACCCTGGAGCAGAGGAAAGAAATTACGGCTCCAGCACAGTATCTACCGCCTCGGGCAACAGCTCCGGATAATCGCTGTTGAAATGCAGCCCCCGGCTTTCCTTGCGCTCAAGCGCGCTGCGCACGATCAGCCCGGCGACTTCGACCAGATTGCGCAGCTCGACCAGATCGGGGGTCACGCGGAAATTGCCGTAATAGTCATCGACCTCGCGGCGCAGCAGATCGACCCGGTGCAGTGCGCGCTCCAGCCGCTTGGTGGTGCGCACGATGCCGACATAATCCCACATGAACCGGCGGATTTCTCGCCAGTTGTGCTGCACCACGACCTCTTCATCTGAATCGGTGACGCGGCTTTCATCCCACGGCAGGATTGCGGGCGGCGGGGTGAGCTCATCCCAGTGCGCGATGATATCCTGCGCGGCGGCATCGCCGAAGACAAAGCATTCGAGCAGGGAATTAGACGCCAGCCGGTTGGCACCATGCAGGCCCGACTGGCTGACCTCGCCTGCCGCATACAGCTTGGGCAGATCGGTGCGGCCATTGAGATCGATCAGCACCCCGCCGCAGGTATAATGCTGCGCGGGCACCACCGGAATCGGATCGCGGGTGATGTCGATGCCCAGCCCCAACAGCTTTTCATAGATCGTCGGGAAATGGCCCTTCACGAAATCCGCCGGCTGGTGGCTGATGTCGAGATGCACATAATCAAGCCCGAGCCGCTTGATCTCATGGTCGATCGCGCGTGCCACGACATCGCGCGGGGCGAGCTCAAGCCGGGGGTCGAAATCGCCCATGAAGCGATAGCCGGTATCGGGGATCAACAGGTGCCCGCCCTCACCGCGCACCGCCTCGGTGATCAGGAAATTCTTGACCGTGAGGTTGAACAGGCAGGTCGGGTGGAACTGCATGAATTCCATGTTCGAGACGCGCGCGCCCGCGCGCCAGGCCATCGCGATGCCATCGCCGGTGGCACCGCGCGGCGCGGTGGAAAAGAGGTAGGTCCGACCCGCGCCGCCCGTCGCCAGGATTGTAGCACGGGCGGTGTGCAGGCTCACCCGGCCACTAGTACGATCGACCGCAT
>NZ_JBGTFM010000029.1:0-11047 GCF_041747255.1 Blastomonas sp.
GAGCAGACCGAAGTTGCTCGCCGGGTGGTCGTGCGCCACCTGCCGGTCGTCGGTCAACCACACGGTGATGTCGCGCCAGGCAATGTCGCTGCGCGCCGCCAGCGCGGCGAGGATCGGACCGGGGGTCGATCCGCCGGGCACTGCGATGCTGTGCGGGCCTTTTTCAGCGAGCAGCTCGGCGATAAAATTCGCCACTGCGCCGGTCGATGCATCGGCGGCATAATGCACGTGGCTTGACTGGCCGTGCGGCTCAGTCATTCCAGCTCACGCCGTCGCGTTCGGTGAGCGCGATCGCCGCGCTCGGCCCCCAGCCGCCCGAACCATAGCTCTTTGGCGTGACCGCGCCATCGGCCCAGCCCTTGCGGATCGCATCGACCCAGCGCCATTGTGCTTCCACCTCGTCACGGCGCACGAACAATGTCGGGTCACCATCGACCAGATCGAGCAGCAACCGCTCATAGGCAATGCGGCGCTGCGCCTTGGCAAAGGCATCGGTCAGCGACAGGTCAAGCGGCACCTCGCGCAGCACCATGCCGCCGCGATCAAGCCCCGGCTCCTTGGCCATCACCAGCAGCCGCACATATTCCTCGGGCTGCAGCCGGATGATCAGCCGGTTGGCGACCAGCTTGCCGCCGCGCGGCGCGAAGACATTGTGCGGCACCGCCTTGAACTGGATCACGATCTCGCTGCGCCGTTCGGCTAGCCGTTTGCCGGTGCGCAGGTAGAAGGGCACGCCCTGCCAGCGCCAGTTGTCGACATGCGCCTTGATCGCGACAAAGGTTTCGGTGTCCGATGGCTTGGCCAGATCATCGGCATAGGCACCCACCGCCGTACCGCCGACCGCGCCCGCGCCATATTGGCCGCGCACGCTTTCAGCCGGGCTGACGGCACGCAGCGAGCGGAGCACCTTGACCTTTTCATCGCGGATCGCGGTCGCGTCGAGCTCGGCGGGCGGCTCCATCGCGGTCAGCGCCAGCAGCTGCAGCATGTGGTTCTGCACCATGTCGCGCAACGCGCCGGTATCTTCGTAAAAACCGTGGCGGCCCTCCAGCCCGACAGTTTCGGACACGGTGATCTGGATATGGTCGATGCCGTTGGCGTTCCAAAGCGGCTCGAACATCATGTTGCCAAAGCGCAGCGCCATCAGGTTCTGCACGGTTTCCTTGCCCAGATAATGGTCGATGCGGAAGGTGCGGCTTTCGGGAAAGGCTTCGGCCACCGCATCGTTGATCGCGCAGGAACTCGCCAGATCGTTGCCCAGCGGCTTTTCCAGCCCGATGCGCACGCTTTCACCAGCAAGCCCCGCCGATTTCAGCCCCAATATCGTCGGCTCGAACAGGAACGGCGCGGTCGAAAGGAAGATCGACATGCCGCCCGAAACATCGCCCAACTTTGCAGCAAGCGCGTCAAACCCCTCGATGGTCGAGGCATCAAGCGGCTGATAACCGATGCGCTCAAGAAAGCTGGCGATCGTTGCGTCATCCTTGCGCGCATCGGGCAGGAATTTGGCCAGCGCCTCGCCCGCCATCGCGCGATAGGCGGCATCGTCAAGGTCGCTGCGCGCGGTGCCGATGATGCGCAGGTCAGCCGCGATCAGATTGTCGGCATGCAGCGCAAACAGCGAGGGCAGCAGCATTCGCTTGGCAAGATCGCCGGTTGCGCCAAACAGCAGCAGTGTCTTCGATTGTCCATGATCCATGCGGCGGCTTTATCCCTATCGTGTGTCATTCGTGTGTTACGGTCGGCGCGGCGGACTGTCTACCGGGGGATATGTGCGCCCGGATCAATCGCGCCAGCGCAGGTTTGCCCGCCCCAGCTGATCCAGCCGGGTCACCCCCATCAGTTTCATGCCGCGTTCGATCTCACCGCGCAGGTTGGCGAGGGTGCGTTCAACGCCGCGTTGACCGCCTGCAGCGAGCGCATAGAGATACAGCCGTCCGCCTGAGCACGCCTTGGCGCCGACGCTGAGCGCTTTCAGCACATGCGTGCCGCGCGTGATGCCGCCATCGCAGATCACCTCGATCCGGTCGCCGACCGCATCAACAATCTCGGCGAGTTGATCGAACGGCGCGCGGCTGCCGTCGAGCTGGCGACCGCCGTGGTTGGAGACCATGATCGCGGTGGCGCCAATGGCGACCGCGCGGCGCGCGTCCTCGACACTCATAATGCCCTTGAGGCAGAAGGGTCCGTCCCACGCCTTGCGGATGTCCTCCGCCATCGCCCAGTCCATCGACTGGTCGAGCATGGTGTTGAAATAATCGGCGACCGAGATCGCGGCGTTGCTGCCAGCGGCAATATGACCTTCAAGGTTGGGGAGCGAAAACCGCTCGCGCCCCAGATAGTTGAGCGTCCAGCGTGGATGCATCGCAAAGCTCAATGCCGATGACGAGGTCAGGCGCGGTGGCGAGGTGAAGCCAGTGTGCAGACAGCGTTCGCGCTTGCCCGACACGATCGTGTCAACGGTGAGCGCGAGCGCATCGAAATTTGCTGCTTTGGCTGCTTGGATCAGCGCCGCGTTCAGCCCCTTGTCCTTGTGCACATAGAGCTGAAACAATTTGGGGCTGGCAATGCTTGCGCCGATCTCGGCCAGGCTCACTGTGGCGAGCGATGAGATGCCGAAGAAGGTGTTGAACGTCTGCGCCGCCGCGCCCACCGCCTTTTCGCCGCGCCAGTGGAACAGCCGCTGCAGCGCGGTGGGAGAGAGGAACAGCGGCATGTCGATCTTGCGGCCCATCAACGTGGTCGACATGTCGATATCGGCCACCCCCGCCAACACATTCGGCACGAGGTCGCAATCCTCATAAGCCGCCGTGTTGCGGTTACGGGTCACCTCGTCATCGGCAGCGCCATCGATGTAGTGGAACACGGGTGCAGGCAGCTTGGCACGCGCCAGTTCGCGGAAATCATCGACGGAGTGGCAGTCGCTAAGCCGCCGGACCGGAAAACGTCGCATACTCAACGGCCCCTGACTCAATCCGAACCTGCTGTTTTCCGGCGAAAGCCGGAATCCAGGGGCGCCAACAGTGCTATCTCGCTCATGGACTCCGGTTTTCGCCGGAGAACGGTTTTTTTCATCAAGGCCTGAGTTTACCTCATGCTGGCCGGGTCGGGCGCGGACGGATATTTGCAGCCGCGCTGGTGGCCGATGCCTTTCAGGAAGCTGCGCCGCACCACGCCGGCATAAACCGCCTCATTAAACCGCCGCTGCTGTGCAGCAGCACCGGAAATTTCCCGGATCGCACTGCGAAACGGGATGATCGAATTGACGATGAGCCCACCGACGCGGCCCGCGGTGTTCTTGCGCTTTTCTTCACGGCTGGATTCGGCGATCACGTCGAGGTCTTCGCCCAGCACCGCGTCCATATCGCCGATGGCGCTGCGAATTTGCGCGCACGTGCGGATGCCAACCAGCGAATAGGGCTTGTCCTGAATTTTCAGCAGGTTTTCGGGAATGTCCTTCTTGTCGATGCCCAGATCTTCGGCCGGTTGGGTGACGACGTCTTCGGCCATCTTTTCGGTCGAGCGTGGTTTTTCTGCAGCCTGGCTCTGTGCCGATGCCGGTGCGGCGACAAGGCTGGCAAGGCTCAGCAAAGCGATGGAGGCAAGACCGCGCATGATTAGTCCCCTTTAAAGCAATCGTTCGGGCGTTTGTCACACCATAGGCGTGACAATGCAAAGTGCTGCATCATTTTACAGTGTTCGGGCGCTAAACGTATCACATTGTGCAGGGTCGCCGGTGCTCAAACCTTTTTTCAGCCACGCCTTGCGCTGCGCCGATGTGCCGTGGGTGAAACTTTCGGGCACCGGCCTGCGCCCTGCCGCCTTTTGCAGCGTATCATCGCCAATGGCTTCGGCGGCTGCCATGCCTTCCTCGATATCACCCGGCTCAATCCGGTCACGATTGCGCGCTGCCCAGACCCCGGCATAGCAATCGGCCTCAAGCTCCATACGCACCTGCAGGTTGTTGCCCTCAGCCTCGCTCGCCCTAGCCTGCGCGGCGCGCACGTCCTTTGAGCGGCCGGTGATGGTCTGGATGTGGTGGCCAACCTCATGAGCGATCACATAGGCCTGCGCGAAATCGCCTTCCGCGCCGAAGCGCGTGGACAGTTCATCGAAAAAGCTGGTGTCGAGATAGATGCCATTGTCCGCCGGGCAATAGAACGGCCCCATCGCGCTTTGCGCCGCGCCGCAGCCCGATTGGCCGTTGCGATCATAAAAGGTGAGTGTTGCCGGGCGATAGGTCTGGCCCTGCGCCTTGAACAGCGCGACCCAGGTATCCTCGGTGCTGGCGAGCACCTGACAGGTGAACATGCTCTTTTCATCAATCGCACAGCTTTGCGCCGCGTTCTGGCCGCCCTGCTGGGTCTGCACCGGCGCGCCGCCTGGCAGGCCGCCACCCTGCATCAATTCCATCGGATTGACGCCGAACACCAGCGCGGCAATGCCAAGGATGATGATCGTGCCGATCCCCATCTTGCCGCCGCCGATCGGCAAGCGCGGACCGCCGCGCCCCCCGCGCCCGCGTTGATCCGAGACATTGTCGCTGGTCCGGTAATCGTCGAGCTTCATGGGTCAGCGGCTCCTGTTTTACGCTTGGGCCATGTGCTTACCACCGCGCGCGGACAATTAGCATCCTCCAATTTCGCAAGATTTGCGTTATTGTGCGCTGCGGCATAGAATCGGCCGGACCGAGCAGTCTTCTGCTGGAACAACATAAGGAAACCGCATGTCGGGCGATCATGACGCAATTGACACCGAATCGGCAGCCGTACCGCTGCCCGAAACGGTAGCGCTGGTGCTGCAGGGCGGCGGCGCGCTGGGCTCGTATCAGGCGGGCGTCTATGCAGAATTGTTTCGCCAGAACATCCGCGTCGACTGGGTCGCGGGCATCTCAATCGGCGCGATCAACGCGGCGATCATCGCGGGCAATGAGCCGCAAGTCGCCTGCACCCGCTTGCGCGAATTTTGGGAACTGGTGACATCAGGCACGATGAATTTCGTGTTTGGCGACAGCGATTACTGGCGCGAGATGAACCATTTTGCCGGTGCGGGCGTATCGGCGGCGGTTGGCGTGCCCGGCTTCTACCGCCCGCATCTGGTGCCGCCGCCGCTCGCCTGGCCGGGCACGCCGGCCGCGGTGAGCATGTATGACACGACCCCGATGATCGAGACACTCAACCGTTTTGTTGACTGGGACAGGCTGAATACCGGGCCGGTGCGGTTTTCGGTCGGCGCGGTGAATGTCGAATCGGGCAATTTCTATTATTTCGATACGCAGGACCCGCATGGTCCGCAGACCATCGATGCGCGCCACATCATGGCCTCCGGCGCGCTGCCGCCGGGCTTTGCGCCGGTCGAGATCAACGGCAAGCATTACTGGGACGGCGGTCTGGTCAGCAACACCCCGCTTGCCTATGTGCTCGATAACCAGGCCAGCGACATGCTCGCCTTTCAGGTCGATCTGTTCCCCGCGCGCGGTGACCTGCCCACCAAGTTCGCCGATGTGATGAGCCGCGAGAAGGATATCCGCTATTCAAGCCGCACCCGGCAGGTGACCAATTATTACATGAAGCTGCGCAAGGAGCATGAGGCACTGCGCAATGTGCTGGCCATGCTGCCGCGCGAAATGTGCTCGATGGCCGATGTGAAGCGGGTGCGCGCGCTGGTGCAGGACAATGCGGTCAACATTGTCCACCTGATTTACAACGTGCAGAAATGGGAGAGCGGAATGCGCGATTTCGAGTTTTCGCGCGGCACGATGAACACCCACTGGAACCAGGGGATAGAGGCGGTGCAGGCGGTCATGCAGAAGGGCGACTTGCTGGCGCAGAACATCCGCGACGGCAAGACCGCGACATTCGACCTCGCCCCGCACGCCTGACCGGCAATTCCCAAGGAGATTTCCCC
Organism: Blastomonas sp.; assembly: GCF_041747255.1. Lineage (GTDB taxonomy): Bacteria > Pseudomonadota > Alphaproteobacteria > Sphingomonadales > Sphingomonadaceae > Blastomonas. The sequence goes on from NZ_JBGTFM010000029.1 coordinate 5,908, forward strand.
CATGTTCCTCAAAGGCAAGACCGCGCTGGTCACCGGATCGACCTCGGGCATTGGCCTCGCCTGCGCGCAGGCGCTTGCCATGGAAGGCGCCAATCTGGTGATCAACGGCTTTGGTGACGCCGGCGCCATCGAGACCGAGCGCGCTGCGCTCGAAGCCTCAAGCGGGGCAGGGGCGATCTATTCAGGCGCTGATCTCACCAAGCCCGATGCGATCGAAGCGATGATGAAGGAGGCTGCAGCGCGCTTTGGCGGGATCGACATCCTGATCAACAACGCCGGGATGCAGCATGTCGCGCCGATCGATGAATTTCCCGTGGCCAAATGGGACATGATCATCGCGCTCAACCTGACCGCCGCGTTCCACACCGTGCGGCTGGCGCTGCCCTATATGAAACAGCAGGGCTGGGGGCGGATCATCACCACCGCCTCGGCGCACTCGCTGGTCGCCAGTCCCAACAAGTCCGCCTATGTCGCGGCCAAGCACGGCATTCTGGGGATGACCAAGACGGTCGCGCTTGAAGTTGCGCAGCAGGGCATCACCGCCAACTGCATCAGCCCCGGCTATGTCTGGACGCCGCTGGTGGAGAACCAGATCCCCGATACGATGAAGGCGCGCGGCCTGACCCGCGAGCAGGTGATGAACGACGTTCTGCTCGCCGCGCAGCCGACCAAGCAGTTCGTTACCAGCGATCAGGTCGCGGCGATGGCGCTGTTCCTTTGCGGCGATGCGGCTGCACAGATCACCGGCACCAATATGGTGATCGACGGAGGATGGACGGCGGCATGAAGATGAGCTGCCCAGCCCATTTTATGAGTCGGCGATGAGCATCATTGATCTGCGTCCGATCAAATAGGTCCAGCTGTAATCCGGCGAACGCCGGAGAACGGACAGGAGAACAGTCCAAAATCCGTTGGCGTAACCGGATCAAGCCGCTAGCCTTTTCGGCATAAACTGTCTGGGGAGACATTCATGCCGGTCGCAACGCCGCTTTTCCGTTCGCTTGGCCTATCCGCTGCGCTCACGCTTGCCTTGGTCGCGCCCGCAAATGCGCAGGACACGATCCGCGCCGATATCGCTGCCGATCTGCCAAGCCTGATGGAGATTTACCGCGACCTCCACGCCAACCCGGAGCTCAGCTTTCAGGAGGTGCGCACCGCGAAGAAACTGGCGGCAGAAGCGCGGCGGCTGGGCTTTGATGTGACCGAGGGCGTGGGCAAAACCGGCGTTGTCGCGGTGATGAAGAACGGTGCAGGCCCGGTCGTCATGCTGCGCGCCGATATGGACGGGCTGCCGGTGGTCGAGCAGACCGGGCTGCCCTTTGCCAGCAAGGTGCGCGCGATGAGCCCGGCGGGGATCGAAACCGGGGTGATGCACGCCTGCGGGCACGACACCCATATGACCGGCTGGGTCGCCACCGCGCGGCAGCTGGTCAGGCGCAAGGCCGAATGGTCGGGCACTCTGGTGATGATCCTGCAACCGGCAGAAGAGATCGGATCGGGCGCGCTGGCGATGCTTGACGATGGGCTGTTCACCCGCTTTCCCAAGCCGCAATATGTGCTGGGCTTTCATGATGCCGCACAGGCGCCCGCCGGGTTCATCGGCTATACGCCGGGCTTCGCGCTCGCCAACGTCGATACCATCGATATCAAGGTAAAGGGGCTGGGCGGCCACGGGGCGTACCCGCAATCGACCAAGGACCCGGTGGTGCTCGGTGCGCGGATCGTGACCACGCTGCAGACTTTGGTGAGCCGTGAGCTTGACCCGCAAGATGCTGCAGTCGTCACCGTCGGCAGCTTTCAGGCGGGGGCAAAGCACAATATTATCTCGGATGAGGCGCGGCTGCTGCTCACCGTGCGCAGCTATTCAGATGCGACGCGCGCCAAACTGCTCGACGGCATCAAGCGCATCGCGCGCGGCGAGGCGATTGCCGCCGGGATGCCCGACGACAAGATGCCCGAGGTGACGATGAGCGACACCTTTACGCCTGCTGTCTACAACAGCCCCGAGTTCACGCTTGAGACCGCCAAGATGCTGAAGGCACGCTTTGGCGACCAACGCGTGGCGCAGGTGCCCGCATCGATGGGCGGCGAGGATTTCAGCCGCTTTTATCGCGCTGATCCGGACAATATCACCAGCCTGATCTTCTGGGTCGGCGGGGTACCGTTGGCGGAGTATAACAAGGCGAAGGCAGAAGGCATCGAAATGCCCTCGCTCCACAGCCCGTTCTGGGCACCCGAGGCGGATACGGTCATCGCAACGGCGGCCGAAGCGATGACCGCGATGACGCTGAAGCTGATGGCGAAGTAGGGGGCGCTTAATTTCCCCTCCCGCACGCGGGAGGGGCAGGTTCAGCTTGCTGAACCGGGGTGGGCGTTTAGATTTGTCACAAATATAGGCCCACCCCGGCTTCGGCTGCGCCTCAGCCACCCCTCCCGCGAGAGGTAGGGGAAAGTCTAGCTCACTCCAGCGCCGTTATAATTGCCGAAAAGTCCAGCCCCTGCGCATCGGCCTCGACAAACGCAGCGTAGATCGCCTCGGCGCGCGCGCCCATCGGCACGTTCGCACCGCTGGCCTTGGCCGCCTCGAGCGCCAACCGCATGTCTTTCAGCATCAGCGCCGCTGCAAAGCCGCCTGCATAGCCGTTGTCCGCAGGGCTCGCCGGGCCGACACCGGGCACGGGGCAATAGCTCGTCATCGACCAGCTCTGGCCCGATGCCTTGGACGAGATGTCGTAGAAGGTCTGCAGGTCGAGCCCCAGCTTTTTGGCCAGTGCAAAGGTCTCGCAGGTCGCGGCCATCGTTGCGCCCAGCAGCATGTTGTTGCAGATCTTTGCGGCCTGCCCGGCGCCGTTGTCGCCTGCGTGGATCACCGCCTTACCCATGTCGGCCAAAATCGGTTCGGCGCGCGAAAAGCCACCCGAGCTGCCGCCGACCATGAAGGTCAGCGTGCCGCCATTGGCCGCCGCGATGCCGCCAGAAACCGGCGCGTCAACTGCATCGAGCCCGCGTTCCTTGGCCGCGCTCGCGACGGCGCGCGCGGTATCCACATCGATGGTCGAACAATCAATCAGCAGCGTCCCGGTTTTCGCCGCGCCGAACACCGACTGTTCGTACACCGATGCCACATGCTTGCCCGCAGGCAGCATGGTAACAATGACGTCAACATCACTCACTGCCTGCACCGGATCAGAGACGGGCGTGCATCCCGCCGCCCCCGCGCGCGCCAGCGCCTCGCCCGAAAGATCGAAGGCGATGACCGTGTGGCCCGCCTTGGCAAGGTTCGCCGCCATGCCGCCGCCCATATTGCCCAGGCCGATAAATCCGATGGTTGTCATGCAATTGCTCCGCTTTCTGGAATCACGGCAGTGCGCGATCCGATCAAATCCCATCGATTGCCATACAGGTCAGCAAACACGGCGACCCGCCCATAGGCCTCATCACGCGGCTTTTCAGCAAACCGAACCCCGGCTGCGATCATCCGTGCTTGGTCGCGGTCGAACGCGTCGCTGTGCAGAAAAAACGCAACGCGCCCGCCCGCCGCTTGGCCGATGGCAGCCGTCTGTTCAGCGGACGTCGCACGCGCCAGCAGCAGCTGCCCGCCGTCCGCTCCGCCGACCCTGACCCAGCGTTTGCCGCCGCCCAGATCGGTATCTTCCAGCACCTTCCAGTCCAGGGCCGTGACGAACCAATCGATGGCTTCATCATAGTCCCGGACCAGATAGGCGGTGTAGGCAAGCCGCATGGGTAAGCCTCCAGGTCAACCCATTGTCGGGATGACAAAGGCGTTTCCGCCATCGACCGCGCCATCGGGCCAGCGCGAGGTGATGGTCTTGACCTTGGTCCAGAACTTCACGCCTTCCATGCCGTGCTGGTTGGTGTCGCCAAAGCTGCTGCGCTTCCAGCCGCCAAAGGTGTGATAAGCCACCGGCACCGGGATCGGCACGTTGATGCCAACCATGCCGACATTGACGCGCGCAGCGAACTCGCGCGCGGCGTGGCCGTTGCGGGTGAAGATCGCGACGCCGTTGCCATATTGGTGCTTGCTGGGCAGCGCCACGGCCTCTTCGAAATCGGCGGCGCGCACGATCTGCAGCACGGGGCCGAAGATTTCTTCCTTGTAGCTTTGCATGTCGGTGGTGACGTGGTCGAACAATGTTGGCCCCACGAAAAAGCCGTTTTCATGGCCCTGCAGGGTAAAGCCGCGACCATCGACGACCAGTTCTGCACCTTCATCGACACAGGTCTGGATCCAGCCTTCGACCTTGGCCTTGTGCGCGGCGGTGACGACCGGTCCGTAATCGGCATCGGGGTCGGATGATACGCCGAGCCGCAGCTTGGCAATCGCGGGGATCAGCTTTTCGCGCAGCCGGTCGGCGGTGTCCGCGCCCACCGGCACAACGACCGGCAACGCCATGCAGCGTTCGCCTGCCGAGCCGAAAGCCGCGCCCGACAGGTCTTTCACCACCTGATCAAGATCAGCGTCAGGCATGACGATGCCGTGGTTCTTCGCGCCGCCCATCGCCTGCACGCGCTTGCCCGCAGCGACGCCGCGCTGGTAGAGATAATGCGCGACATCTGAAGAGCCGACGAACGACACGCCGGCAATCGCGGGGTGATCGAGGATCGCGTCGACCATCTGCTTGTCGCCATGCACCACCTGCAAAATGCCATCGGGCAAGCCCGCTTCGCGCATCAGTTCGGCAAGGCGCACCGGCAACGACGGGTCGCGCTCGGAGGGCTTGAGGATGAAGGCGTTGCCGGTGGCGATGGCGGGGCCGAACATCCACATCGGGATCATCGCGGGGAAATTGAACGGCGTAATGCCGGCGCCGATGCCGATCGGCAGGCGCATCGAATAGACATCGATGCCGGGGCCCGCGCCGTGCGTGTATTCGCCCTTCACCGCATGCGGGATGCCGCAGCAAAATTCGATCACCTCAAGCCCGCGCTGGATATCGCCCTTGGCATCGGCGTGAACCTTGCCATGTTCGCTTGACAGCAGCGCGGCGAGCTCATCGATGTTGGCTTCAACCAGCGCCTTGAAGGCAAACATCACGCGCGCTCGGCGCTGCGGATTGGTCGCGGCCCATGCGGGCTGCGCGGCGAGCGCGGCGTCGACAGCCGCATCGAGCACCGCCGC
>NZ_JBGTFM010000030.1:0-7233 GCF_041747255.1 Blastomonas sp.
GGTGATAATCGAAGGTTTCAGCCGACATGATGTCGCCGAAAGCAGTCTTGTCAAAGGGAAGCGCGGGAAGGACGAAAGCCATGGGTCATCTCCTGTTTGGGAACGGTATAACTGTTGCCGCTACGCATATGGGCAATTGCCATTGCGGGTAAAGGGCGAAAGCGCTGGGCCTGAAGCAATTACGGGGCGGTGGTTATTCGGTTGCGATCCGCCAGGGCGGATAGCGCCGGTTCTCGCCCGCGTGATACAGGCACAAGGTGTTGCCCGCTGGATCGCACAGCCGTGCCTCGCGCCAGCCCCAGTTTTTGTCCTGCGGCAGCTGATCGAAGGCAAAGCCCTCCGATGTCAGCTGCGTGACGCGCGCGTCGAGATCGATGCACTCGAGGTAGACCACCGCGCCGCCTGCATCATCGCCGGTGTGGATCGAGAGGGTCACGCCGTTGCCCGCCTCGAACCGCGCATAGCCGTTGCCTGGGCTGTCGACGATCTGGGTGAGGCCAAGCGCACGGTAGAAAGTGACCGATGCGGCATAATTGCGCGCGGGCAGCGTGATCTGGTTGAGGTGAAGGCCGGGCGCAAGCGCATCGTTGCGAACCGCGCCGTTCCCCATCGGGCCGTTGCTGGGGACCAGGCGCGGCGCATCGCGCAGGGCCAGCCGCACGAAGCTGCGCGCCTGATCGACAGCGGCTTCCAGTGCCATCCCCTGCCCCAGCAAGGTCGTAATCGCGCTGGAAAGCGTGCAGCCGGTGCCGTGGCTGTGCGGTGTGTCGATGCGCGGGTCTGACCAGACGGCGACCTCGCCATCGCGGGTGACCAGCCGGTCGGTGACGGTGTCCTCGCCGCTGTGGCCGCCCTTGACCAGCAGCGCGGGCGCGAGCGCCAGCACCGCGTCTTGGCCACCCAGTGCGTCAAGCTCGGGCAAGTTGGGGGTCACGACAACGGCATGGGTCATCAATCGGCGGAAGGCGGCAATGGTCGCGGCGTCGGCAAGCACCGCACCGCTCGATGCGATCATGACCGGGTCGAACACCAGCGGAACCGGCTCGCGCGCCGCCAGCCAATCCGCCAGCCGTTCGGCAATATCGGCCGACCCCAGCATGCCGATCTTGATCGCATCCACGCCGATATCGCGCACCACCGCATCGATTTGCGCCAGTACCATATCGGCACCCAGCACCTGCACCGCATCGACCCCGCGCGAATTCTGCGCGGTAATCGCGGTGATCGCGCTCATCGCATGGCCGCCGAGCATGGTGATCGTCTTGATATCCGCCTGAATGCCCGCGCCGCCCGAACTGTCCGATCCGGCGATGGTCAAGATGCGGGGGGTGTTAGTCACACCCACACCCATCGTCTGTCCCGAGGGAATGCGGGAAAGTTATGATCGGCAACACCTCACCCATGCTGCGTACACTTGCGCGCACTTGACCCCGGAAACTTCGCCAGCAGCTTGGTCGCGCGTACCGGGCGGTCGAGCAGTTCGCCGCCGCAATTGGGACAGATATCATCGAGCGCCTCGCTGCATTGCGCGCAGAACGTGCATTCAAAAGAACAGATGAACGCGCCCGGTGCGTCGGCGGGCGTATCCGCGCCGCAACGCTCACAGTCGGGTCGCATTTCAAGCATCAGACTGCCACTTCTGCCACCACCGCGCAGATGCGGTCAACAATGTCCTCGACCTGGCCCGCATCGTCGCCTTCGGCCATCACCCGGATCACCGGTTCGGTGCCCGATGGCCGGATGACCAGCCGCCCCCGTCCGCGCAGCTCCTCATCGGCATCGGCGATGACCTGCTGCACGCGCGGATTCTCGAGCGGCTTGCCGCCTGAGAAACGCACATTCTTGAGCAACTGCGGCACCGGATCGAACACATGCAGCATTTCGCTCGCCGGCTTGCCCTCGCGCACCAGCTCCGCCAGCACCTGCAGCGCCGCCACCGTGCCATCGCCGGTGGTCGCATGGTCGAGCAGGATCATGTGGCCCGATTGCTCGCCGCCAACATTATAGCCGCCCGCGCGCATCGCGCCGAGCACATAGCGATCCCCCACCTTGGTGCGGATCAGCTCAAGCCCCTGACCCTTGAGATAGCGCTCTAGCCCCAGGTTCGACATCACCGTCGCCACGACGCCGCCGCCGCGCAGCCGCCCCTGCCGCGCCCAGCTCGCGCCGATCAGCGCCATGATCTGGTCGCCGTCAACCACTTTGCCCTTTTCGTCGACCACGATCAGCCGGTCGGCATCGCCATCCAATGCGATGCCAATGTCCGCGCCCGATGCGACGACCCGCTCCTGCAGCGTTTCAACGTGCGTTGATCCGACCCGGTCATTGATGTTGAGGCCATTGGGACTGACACCAATGGTGACCAGCTCGGCACCTAGCTCCCAGAAAGCAGATGGGGTTACCTGATACGCCGCGCCGTTGGCGCAATCGACAACGATCTTGAGGCCATCGAGCCTGACATCATCGGCCAGCGAGGTCTTGACCGCGTAAATATAGCGCCCGCGCGCGTCCTCTATCCGCCGGGCTCTGCCGATGGCGGATGCGTCAGCGAGCTTCGGCTCGGTCTCCATCAGCATCTCGATGTTGGTCTCGTCTTCGTCGGAAAGCTTGAAGCCATCGGGGCCGAACAATTTGATGCCATTGTCCTCATAAGGATTGTGGCTGGCGGAGATCATCACGCCAAGGTCGGCGCGCATCGAACGCGCGAGCATGGCCACCGCAGGCGTTGGCATCGGCCCCACCAGCACGACATCCATGCCGACGCTGGTAAAGCCTGCGACCAGCGCATTTTCCATCATATAGCCGGACAGGCGCGTGTCCTTGCCGATGACGACGCGGTGCTTGTGCGTGCCGCGCAGGAAGTGCGTGCCCGCCGCCTGCCCCACGCGCATCGCCATCGCCGCAGTCATGAAGCCGCTGTTGGTCCGGCCCCGGATGCCGTCAGTGCCGAAAAACTTGCGTGTCACACTTTTCACCTTTTGCCCGGTTTCATCCGGCGATGGAACCGGCTCTAGCCCATCGCGTTAGCGCTTGCCAGCCAGCAACGTCCAACTATGGATAAGCGTGGGTTTAGCAAACAGGGCGTGCATAAATGCTGAAAACACTGCTGGTTCTGGGCGCCTTGCTGCTGGGCATCACCATCGGCATTGCCACCGGGGCGAGCGCGCCGGGCGTGGTCAGCGTTGCCGATGTCGTCGGCAGCATGTGGCTGCGTGGGCTGCAGATGACGGTGGTGCCGCTGGTCGTAACGCTGCTGATCACGGGCATTTTGCGCACTGCGCAGATGGCGCGCGCCGGCACGCTGACGGTGCGCACGATCGCAACGATGATCGCGCTTTTATGGGCGTCGGCAGCGATGGCGGCATTCGTGACCCCTGCGCTGCTCGCCGCGTTCCCGCTGCCGGAGACGGCACGCGTTGCCTTGCAGACGGCGCTGGCCGGGACCGCATCCACCGGCGAAGTACCCCCTTTCAGCGAGTTTGTCCGTGCGCTGATCCCGACCAATCCGGTCGCAGCGGCGGCCAATGATGCCATCTTGCCGCTGATCATCTTCACGCTTGCCTTCGCCTTTGCGCTGACCCGCGTGCCAGAGGAGCGCCGTCTGCCGGTGCAGGGCTTCTTCGCGACGATTGCCGAGGCGATGATCATCCTGATCGGCTGGGTTTTGGTGCTTGCCCCAATTGGCGTGTTCGCACTCGGACTGGTCGTTGGGTCGCGCGCGGGCGCCGCTGCCTTTGGCGCGCTTGGCCATTATGTGCTGATCGTCATCAGCATCGGCGCGATCATCTGGATCGCGGCCTTTGTGCTGGCGGCGCTTGGCGGACGCATCAGCCCGCTGGTGTTCATGCGCGCATCGATCCCGGCGCAGGCGGTTGCGATCTCGACCCAGTCCTCGCTCGCATCGTTGCCCGCGATGCTGACCGGGGTGCGCAGCCTGGGGGTCAGCGACCGGGTTGCCGATGTCGTGCTGCCGATTGCGGTGGCATTGTTCCGCGCGACGGGGCCGTGCATGAACTTTGCTGTCGCGATCTATGTCGCGCATCTGATGGGCATCGAACTGGGGCCGGTGGCATTCGCGGCGGGGCTGGCGGCAGCGGCGATCACCACCATGGGCGCGGTGTCGCTGCCCGGATCGATCAGCTTCATCAGCTCCATTGCGCCGATCTGCATCGCAATGGGTGTGCCGGTGGAGCCGCTCGCGCTTTTGCTGGCTATCGAGGTGTTTCCCGATATCATGCGCACGCTGGGCAATGTGACGATGAACATGGCGGTGACCACGACCATCGCCCGCGCCGAAGGAGACAGGCCGTGATCTATCGCAAGCTGGGCGGGCTGGAGGTGTCTGCGCTAGGCCTCGGCTGCATGCCGATGGCGGGTGTCGGCACCAATATGTATGGCAAGGCGGATCACCGCGAGTCGGTGGCGACGCTGGAGCGTGCCATGGAACTGGGCGTGACGTTTTTCGACACCGCCGAGGTCTACGGGCCGTATACCAACGAGGACCTGCTGGGTCAGGCGATCCGGGGGCGGCGCGACAGGCTGGTGATCGCCACCAAATTCGGTTTCAAGATTGCAGATGGCGCGATCACCGGCGTCGATTCCTCCCCCGCCAATGTGCGGCGCGCCTGCGAAGGGTCATTGAAGCGGCTGGGGATCGAGACCATCGACCTGTATTATCAGCACCGGGTCGATCCCGATGTGCCCATTGAAGAGACTGTCGGCGCGATGGCACGGCTGGTTGAAGAGGGCAAGGTGCGCTTTCTTGGCCTGTCGGAAGCCGGCACTGACACGATCCGCCGCGCGCACGCCACCCATCCGATCGCCGCGCTGCAAAGCGAGTATTCGCTGTGGGAGCGCGAGATTGAAAGCGAAATCCTGCCCTTGTGTCAGGACCTTGGCATCGGCTTCGTGCCTTACAGTCCGCTGGGGCGGGGCTTTTTGACCGGACAGATTACCCAGCGGTCCGATCTGCCCGAAGGCGATTACCGGCTGCGCGACCCGCGCTATTCGGAGGAAAATTTCACCGCCAATCTGGGCATCGTCGATGTCGTCAAGGCGATTGCGACAGCGCGCAGCGTCTCGCCCGCACAGATCGCGCTGGCGTGGCTGCTGGCGCAGGGCAATGACATTGTGCCGATTCCCGGGTCAAAGCGGCGCGCCACGCTTGAGGATTCGATGGCCGCGATAAACGTGACGCTGACCATCGCCGACCTCGATGCGCTCGACAAGGCCGCGCCGCGCGGCGGCACAGCGGGTGATCGCTATGGTCAGGCAGGGATGAAGATGGTGCGGATTTGATCGTGTTGGTCCACGGCACACGACGCCTGGGCTAGATCCAGCCGCCCAGTTCGCGCCGCACCAAGGTCTCCAGCATGTCCATGCCTTCGCCGCTGACATTCAGACACGGCAGATAGGCGAACTTTTCGCCGCCCGCCTCTTCAAACTGTTCGCGACCCTGGATCGCCAGTTCCTCAAGCGTCTCAAGGCAATCGACCGAAAAGCCCGGCGCGACCACCGCGATGCGTTTCACCCCCTGTTTGCCGAGCGCCTCCAGCGTGTCGTCGGTCGCAGGCTCCAGCCATTTGGCGCGGCCAAAGCGCGACTGGAACGAGACGACCAGCTCGCGCCCCATTGCCTCAGACAGCAACCGCGCGGTTTTACGGCACTGGCAATGATAAGGGTCGCCCAGCTCCAGCGTGCGCAGCGGCATGCCGTGAAAGCTGGTGACGATGGCTTCGGGTTCGAAATCAAGCGAGGCGATGGCGTGCTCGATGTTGCGCTTGAGCGCGTCGATATGCGCCGGATCGTCATGATAAGGCGGCAACGTGCGGATCGCGGGCTGCCAGCGCATTTTCTGCAGCACCTCGAATGCCTTGTCGTTGGCGGTGGCGGTGGTCGCGCCCGAATATTGCGGGTAAAGCGGGGCGAGCAGGATGCGGTCACAGCCCGATTGTTTCATCGCATGGATGCGCTGCTCGATCGACGGCTTGCCATAGCGCATCGCGTGTTCGACCAGCACACTGTCGCCGAGCCGTTCTTTGAGCGCAATCGCCTGCCGCCGCGAATAGACCGCGAGCGGCGAACCGTGATCGGTCCACACCTCGGCATAAGCGGCGGCCGATTTTTGCGGGCGGGTGTTGAGAATGACCCCGCGCAGCAATGGCTGCCAGACGATCTGCGGAATTTCCACGACGCGCTTGTCCGACAGAAATTCGCCCAGGTATTCGCGCACCGCCTGGGTGGTTGGCGCTGCGGGCGTGCCCAGGTTGATCAGCAACACACCGACACGCGGCGGCTTGATCTCGGGGTGATCCCCCGGCACCGCCATACCCGACATCGAAATCTCCGTCTCGCTCACAGGCCACCTGAGAGCAGGGGAAGCTGGCGAAAGCGCAGGCCCGTGGCAGAATGCAGCGCGTTGGCGATGGCGGGCGCGACCGCAGGCACGCCAATTTCGCCAAGGCCAGCGGGCGCTTCCTGGCTTTCAATAAAGTCCACGCGAATCTCCGGTATATCGGCCAGCTGAGGCAGGGAAAGCGCCGCGAGCGTGCGGGCATCGGGATAGCCGTTGGTCCAGCTGGATGCACTGCCCATGGCCATCGCCAGCCCGAATATCATACCGCCCTCGATCTGTTGCAAGGCAATGTCGTGATTTATGATGCGGCCTGCGTCAACCACGGCGGACAGGCGCTCGACGCGGAAGCCACTGCGCGCCGCGCCCGGCGCGTCACCCGATCCGCTGCGCGAGGCGCTGGCGATCACCGCGATATGCGCGCCGTTGACGCTGCAACAGGCCACGCCCTGGCCGCTGCTGTCGAGCCCGCCATCCCATTCGGCCAGCCCTGCCACGCGCGTCAGGCAATTGGCGAGACGGATGTTCTGCCCCAGCATCTGCACCCGGTACGACAGCGGTTCGCGGCCCGCCTGATCCGCCATCTCGTCAACAAACGATTCGGTGACGAACACGCCGTAGCTGGCGGCATTGCCACGCCAGCGCCCGGTGGGCACGCCGATATGCGCGGGGTAATGATCGACCGACAGGTTGGCGATGTCATAGGGGATGTCTGCGCCCGCAACCGACATTGTATCAGCCTGACCGCTGGTCCTGGCAATCGCCGCCATCGGGTGTGCATCGTTGAAAAAGCGCTGGGCAAATTCGCGCGCGCTGGGCGGGCTTGCGATCTTGACCGACAGCGCGGTGATGTTGGCCTCGCTGTCGATCAGCGCCGCCGC
>NZ_JBGTFM010000031.1:0-2267 GCF_041747255.1 Blastomonas sp.
CTGCCCATCACGCAGGCGATCTGCGGGATGCCCTTGGCGGACATATTGGCCTGGTTGAAGAAGATGCGGCCAAAATGGTCGCGGTCCGGAAACACCTCGGCCTGATGCGGCAGGTTCGCACCGCCGCTATCGACGAGATAGATGCACGGCAGGCGGTTGGCTTCGGCGATCTCCTGCGCGCGGAGATGCTTCTTCACCGTCATCGGATAATAGGTGCCACCTTTGACCGTGGCATCGTTGCATACGATCATGCACTGGCGGCCCGAAACGCGGCCGATGCCTGCGATCATGCCCGCGCCGGGGATGTCGCCGTCGTAAAGGTCGTGCGCTGCAAGCTGGCCGATTTCGAGGAACGGCGAGCCGGGATCGAGCAGGCGTTCGACGCGCTCTCGCGGGAGGAGCTTGCCCCGCGATGTGTGCCGCTCGCGCGACTTGGCGTTGCCGCCCAGCGCGGCGTCGGCGACCCTGTCCCAAAGCTCATCGCGTAGCGCGGTATTGTGCAGGAATGCTGCGCGGTAGGTGTCTGAATTGGTGTCGATTTTTGTATCGAGGGTGGGCGCGGTCATGGCCGATCCTTTCCCTTTAGGGGAGAAGATACCAAAGCCTTGGCAGCGTGCTGCCTAGGCGACGTTGGAGAGGGCCGCCCCCCTCTCCCGCTGCGACTAGGTCCGCTTTGCGGACCAAGTCTCGCTTCCCTCTCCCGCAAGGGGAGAGGGGCTGTCAACGCGGAAGCCGCAACCATCACGCACCAGCTCCGATCAGTTCGCGCGCGATCAAAAACCGCCTGATCTCGTTCGTGCCCGCGCCGATGTCGTATAACTTGGCATCGCGCAGGAAGCGTTCGACGGGCCAGTCGGTGGTGTAGCCCGCCCCGCCCAAAGCCTGGATCGCCTCGAGCGAGCATTTCACCGCATTCTCGCTGGCAAGCAAAATCGCCCCGGCGGCATCGAAGCGTGTGGTCTTGCCCGCATCGCACGCGCGCGCGACCGCATAGACATAGGCGCGCGCGCTGTTCAGCGCGACATACATGTCGGCGACCTTGGCCTGCACCATCTGGAAAGATCCGATCGCCTTGCCGAACTGCTTGCGCTCGCGCACGTACGGCAGCACGACATCAAGGCATGCCTGCATGATGCCCAGTGGCCCAGCAGCAAGCACCGCGCGCTCGTAATCAAGCCCGCTCATCAACACACCGACGCCGCCGTTGAGCGGCCCCATGATATTCTCTTCGGGCACCTCGCAATCGTTGAATACCAGCTCTGCAGTGGGTGACCCACGCATCCCCATCTTGCCGATTTTCTGGCCGATGCTGAAACCCGGCATGTCCTTTTCGATGATGAACGCGGTGATGCCGCCAGACCCTTCGCCGGTCTTGGCGTAAACGATCAGCGTCTCGGCATAGGCCGAATTGGTGATCCAGAATTTGGTGCCGTTAAGCACATAGCCGCCCTGCACGGCTTGCGCCTTCATCTTCATCGAGACGACGTCCGAACCTGCGCCCGCCTCTGACATCGCCAGCGAGCCGACATGCTCGCCCGAGATCAGCCCGGGCAGGTATTTTGCCTTCTGCTCGGGGTTTGCCCAGCGGCGTAGCTGGTTGACGCACAGGTTGGAATGCGCGCCATAGCTCAGCCCCAGCGAGGCGCTGGCGCGGCTGATTTCTTCCATCGCGATGACATGTTCAAGATAGCCGAGGCCCAGCCCGCCATCCTCTTCGCCCACCGTGATGCCGTGCAGGCCGAGCGCCCCCATTTCGGGCCACAATTCGACCGGAAACCAGTCTTCGGCGTCGATCTTGGCGGCAATAGGGGCGATCTTGTCAGCAGCGAAACGGCGGGTAAGGTCGCGGATTTGCTCGCCCATCTCACCTATCTGGAAATCGAAATCGGGCATCATGCGGCATGCTCTCCTGTGCTTTTGGTCGTCATAACCGCTCGCGCGCATCTTTGTAATATAATTTCGCTGGCGCGCTGCTGGCAATCGCCACATTTGTATCGCGCACCGGACTGGACTAACAGCATCCCAGCCCAAAACTCTTGAGAGGATTCCCCCCGCCATGACCGCATTTTCCGCCCATGACCCGATTGTCATCCTGTCCTACGCGCGCACCCCGATGGGCAGCTTTCAAGGCAGCCTTGCAGGCGCCAGCGCGACCGATCTGGGCGCGGCGGCGGTCAAGGCGGCGGTCGAGCGCGCCGGGGTCTCGGGCGATGCGGTCGAGCGGATTTATATGGGCTGCGTGCTGCCCGCCGGGCTCGGCCAGGCCC
>NZ_JBGTFM010000032.1:0-2046 GCF_041747255.1 Blastomonas sp.
TTGATATTACAAGAAAGCGCAAAGTTTTGCCCCGAATCAGCAATTCGCTTTTATCATTAGAACAAAGTTAAATTTCAATCAATGCGAATGCTTAAAAATTTGTTGTTTCCCAGCAGTTGGGGCCAAGAAGTATAGCACTCATCCAGAAGTAATACCAACGGGCCTATGAGCTGACGCACTGGAACCATTCGCGGTTAGCGATTGAGGTGATTGTTTCGGGGAGATCGATGAGGTCATTCCATGCCGTGCAACAGGCGGTGACGATGGCCTCGTAATTTTCATAGGCGCGGTTGGCGAGGGCGTTTTGCCTGAGATACTGCCAGATGTTTTCCTGTGGGTTCAGCTCAGGGCTGTAGGGGGGCAACTGCAGAAGGCTGATATTGGCGGGAGTTTTGAGGGATTTTGTGGTGTGCCAGCCAGCCCCGTCAATAATGACGATGGCATGCGCACCCTCCTCGACCTGGCTGCTGATTTCGATGAGATGCTCGTTCATGGCATGGGTGTTGGCGAAGGGCATGACCAGCGCCGCGCCCACGCCGCGTGCCGGACAGACAGCTCCAAAGATATAGGCACATTCATAACGCTGGTCGCGCACGGCGCGCGGACGGGTGCCTTTCTCGCCCCAGACATAGGTGAGCGTCCCTTTCTGCCCTACGCGGGCTTCGTCCTGCACCCAGATTTCGAGGTGCTTGCCGACGGCGTGTTCGGGGAGGATTTCGGTGATCCTGGCGGCGAATTTTTTTAAAATCAGCCTGAACTTCGACGTCGCTTTTGGGATGGAAAGGACGCGTCGAGATGTGACGCAGGTTCAGGGCATGCAACAGCTTACCGATTGTCCGCTCATGGTATCGAACCTTGTATTCCGCTTCGATCCACCGCTGAATATCCACACAGCGCCAACGGACAAGACCATCTTTCTCTGGATCAGGGGCCTTCAATACATGTGCCTTCACGGCCGCTTGCTGCTCAGCCGTCAGCCGCTTCTTTGGATGACCGCAGGGCGCATCGCGCAAACCTTCCGGTCCCTGCGCGTTGAAACGGTGCACCCAGTCACACAAGGTCTGGCGGTCCATCCCGCTGCGGGCCGCCGCATCCTTCCGGCTCGCCCCTTCCAAAACTGCCGCTATCGCCGTCAGGCGCAAAGCAACCCGCCCATTATTCTCCCGACGCGCGAGTTTGCGCAAATCACCCGCGCTAAAATCCTCCCGGATTGCTATCGATCCATGCATGTGCCGCTCCAAACAATGAAGCCGCTACCGAATCATAAATCAGCCAAAAAGGGAATCGCAAACCGAATCACCTCATCGGGCCTTTGGTATTATTACTGGTTTGTGCGGCTTCGCCATCGCGGCAAGCATCGGCGGATTACGTTAGGGCGGGCAGAGGAGCTTGATGCGGGCGTTGCGCGCGCGCAAGCCCGCCGGTTATTGGCCGAGGTTGCGTTAGACGGGTTGCCAAAGCGTGCCGTGGTCAAAGCTACGCCGATTTTGTCCGATTTTGTCGATATCTATTGGGAAGACCTCGCGCGCCACTGGAAGGCGTCAACTGCGAGCCGGAACCAATCCGTGTGGCGTTTGTACCTCAAGCCTGCGTTCGGGACCATACGCGTCGCCGATATTACTCCTGCCGATATCCATCGCTGGCGCGATAGCTGCGCCGGACCCGATGAGGCCAAATATAATCGCTCTGTTCCGGTTCTTGCCTCGTTGCTCAAATATGCAGAGTTGCTGCACTTAAGGCGTAACGGCTCCAATCCCTGCCGCGGCATGCCGCGTTATAAGCGTCCGCCGCGCGAGCGTTATCTCACCCCGATGGAATATCGACGGATTAGCGCCGCCCTTCGCGAGGATGCGGAGGGCTATCCCCTCCAAGTCGCGATCATACGGTTGTTACTGTCAACCGGCGCTCGCGTCGGAGAAATCCAAAACCTCAGATGGGAATGGGTTCAGCCGCCACGATTGGTGCTGCCCGATAGCAAGACAGGCCCGAAGACCATCTGGCTCAACAGCCAAGCACTTGAGGTGATTGCAAGCATTCAACGACGCG
>NZ_JBGTFM010000033.1:0-5362 GCF_041747255.1 Blastomonas sp.
TCGGGCAAGACCAACCTGTGCACCGCGATCCGCGCGACGCAAGGCAAGGGGGTGATGCCCGATGGCACCAGCCGGTTCAGCTACAAGGGGGAAGCGATCTTTCATTACATGGGCTGCTCGACCTTCTCGAACTTCACGGTCTTGCCAGAGATCGCCCTCGCCAAAATCCGCGAGGACGCGCCGTTCAACACCAGCTGCTATATCGGCTGCGGCGTCACGACCGGCGTCGGCGCGGTGGTCAACACCGCCAAGGTGCAGCCGGGCGACAACATCATCGTCTTTGGCTTGGGCGGCATCGGCCTCAACGTGCTGCAGGGCGCGAAGATGGCGGGCGCGAACCTGATCGTCGGGGTCGACATCAACCCTGCGCGTGAGGAATGGGGCAAAAAATTTGGAATGACCCATTTCGTCAACCCCAAGGACATCGACGGCGACATCGTCGCGCATCTGGTCGCGCTCACCGATGGCGGCGCGGATTATACCTTCGACTGCACCGGCAACACCGACGTGATGCGCCAGGCGCTCGAGGCCTGCCATCGCGGCTGGGGCACCAGCATCATCATCGGCGTGGCCGAGGCGGGCAAGGAAATCAGCACCCGGCCCTTCCAGCTGGTGACCGGGCGCAACTGGCGCGGCACTGCATTCGGCGGCGCCAAGGGCCGCACCGATGTGCCCAAGATCGTCGACTGGTATATGAACGGCAAGATCGAGATCGACCCGATGATCACCCATGTGCTAAGCCTCGACGAGATCAATAAGGGCTTCGATCTGATGCATGCAGGCGAAAGCATCCGCAGCGTCGTGGTGTTCTGACGGGAGGCAGGTGCCCGTATTCTTAAACGCCTATTCCTGGACGTTCGCCACGTTATACTCCAGCGATTCAGCCTGGGTCAGGCAGCGGCGGGTGGAGCGGTCGCCCGGGCCGGCGCCCTCCACCGCCTTTGTTTGATACATGATGTCAGTCAGCAGCTTGCGCGATACGCCCATGCGGATCAGGAAATCATTGTCCTCGCTGGCCAGCAGCGCGCTTTCCTGTTCAATCGCACCGATCAGTTCGACCGTCTCTTCGGTGCCCAGCGCCACGCTCTGGTCGATGGCGGCACGATCATTGGTCATGGTGAACATGTGCACCATGAAGTTTCCGCCCCGCTCAACCACGCGCAGCTGTCCGCCCATAAACACGAAATTGCAGGCCGAAAAGCAGGTCCAGCCGTTGGGGATGCGGGTCACCAGCCCCGGTGACCCGCGAATGATGCGTCCTGCGGCATTGCCCGCGCGCGCGTTGCCGCCCGGCGAGCGCAACCAGATCTCTTCAATATCGGGATTATCCGCCAGCGCCCGTTTCAACCGGTCGGGCAGGGTCTGGTCCACCGCGCCTTCGGCCAGCAGCACCTTGACGCCGTTACGCGTCGTTGGCGTCAGCGTCATCGTGCGATTGCTCGACCAGTCGGGGCTTTTGGGGCAGGTCGGATTCACCGGGTCGATGCCCCCCGCGCTCTGGGCGGAGAGCAGGACAAACGCGGCAACCGAAAGACAGAATTTGACTGGTTTACGCACCGGCATCAAACCTGCGCGATTTCATAGCGGGGAGAGCCGGGGCGCTTGCACATGCGCTTGGACACCTTGGTCTCCTCGCCCTCGACAATGATCACATCGTTCACATCCATGCAGGTCGATCCATCGGCCAGCGCGGTCTTGCCAGTCACCGTGGAGGTGCCCGAGACATTCTGGCGGCTGCCGCTGCTCCACGCCGACGTGCTGCCGACCTCCTCGCCGCGCGTCGCCTCAAGCGTGGCATCTGCGGCTTGCTTCTGCTCCTCAGGCTCAAGCTTGCACGCGATTGCATCGGTCAGCAGGCCAGCGACTTCGGGCGTGGGGATGAAACTGGCAATGCCGCCCATCCGGCGCGCGGCGCTGCCCAGCATCCCGCCGATGATCGAGCGGCCCACCGATTTGCCCGCGCTGTCATCGCATCCGCTCTGGGTCTTGCCCGACGAACTGGGCTTATTGCGCAGCAAACCACCAAACTGGGCGGCTGCGGGCATCGGCGCAAGCATCGCTAGTGTCGCAACAATTGCCAGCGATTTGGCGCTGGCCCTGATCAGCCTGTCGTGCATTGCCCATCCTCCAGAAATGTTGGCATGGCCGCCGTCGAGCGGTCGTTTACTTACCTTACCTGTTGGAACCGGTCAAATGATGACCTCGCGCACAGCGCAGCACGATTTCGATGAAAGCGCCATAGCGCTGGGCAGACGCACGATAGGCGCGTCCTTTGCGCGTAGCGGGCCAAGCGAATATTGGTGCGGACGGGGGGACTCGAACCCCCACGGGCAAGGCCCGACGGATTTTCTTACCCGCTACGGCTTTCGCCGCCACCCGGTGTCGCTGACGAGACCGCGTGTTTGTGGTCTGGACTATCCCTTCACCCTGCCGCCGTTATCCAGCGGTTTAGGTGCTGCCCGTCTAGTCTCTACACCTTCCTGCGCGTTGCCGCGCAGGCTTGGCTCGGGATTGCCATGTGACAGGTTTCCCCGAATTTGAGCAGTTCTACAGCGCGGGTTTCCCCGCGTGCACTCAATTTTCGTTCCGTTAAGTCCGTTGCGTCTACCGGTTCCGCCACGCCCGCACTACTCATGCCTATAGGCGCGGTTGAATCCATCGGGCAAGCCCGATGTCGCAACAATGCCCTACCTCAATCCGCATTGAGGCGGGCGCGCATTTCCTTGCCGGGCTTGAAATAGGGCACGCGTTTGGCGGGAACGTCCACCGCCTCGCCGGTGCGCGGATTGCGCCCCTTGCGTGGCTGCCGGTCGCGGGTTGAAAACGCCCCGAAGCCGCGCAGTTCAACCCGTCCACCTTCAGCCAGACGCTGGGTGATCTGAGTAAAAAAGATGTCCAGCACCTTCTCGATCTCGTCGGGCCGCAGTTCCGGGTTTTCATCGGATAAAAGCTGAAGCAGTTCGGATCGTATCATCGCCTATCTCCTGCAATGTTTTGCTGAGCCCCCCTCAGCAATAGCTCGAAGACATGTCCGCAGACACAGCGCCAAACTTGGTGAACAACTGGCCCCCTCGAGAATGTTTGCAGTGACGGTGCCTAACCGGGCTGCAATAATGCCGCCGACGGGCATTAGGTTCGAAAGGTGTCAGAAATTGCCCGCAGTTTCAACGGCCTTTGTGGTGCCGGTGACGCGATATGACAGGTTTGACAGTAAAAAGGGGGCATCGGATTGGCCGACACCCCCTTTTGGCTGAACCTCGGCTGTTACCGACCGTGCGTTCTGATCAATCTTCGCGCTGCTTGAGCGCTGCGCCCAGAATGTCACCCAGCGATGCGCCCGAGTCGGACGAACCATATTGTGCAACCGCCTGCTTTTCTTCAGCGAGCTGATGCGCCTTGACCGAGAACGTGGGCTTGCGCGAACGATCAAAGCCGGTGACCATCGCATCGAGCTTTTGCCCGACCTGAAAGCGGTCAGGGCGCTGTTCGTCACGATCACGGCCAAGGTCGTTGCGCTTGATGAAGCCGGTGGCACCATCGTCGCCGACCTGGACTTCCAGGCCGCCGTCGCGCACTTCGAGCACCGTCACGGTGACGACTTCGTTCTTGCGCAGCGTGCCGGTGTCCGTTCCGCCGACCGCCGGAGCGCCCTTTTCAAGCTGCTTCATGCCGAGCGAGATACGCTCCTTTTCGACATCCACGTCGAGCACGATGGCCTTGACCTGCTCACCCTTGAGGTGGAGGTTAAGCGCGTCTTCGCCCGAAATGCCCCACGCGATATCCGACATGTGGACCATGCCGTCGACATCGCCGTCGAGGCCGATGAACAGACCGAATTCGGTCGCGTTCTTGACTTCGCCCTCAACGATGCTGCCAACGGGATGCTTGTCTGCAAACGCATCCCAGGGGTTCGACTGTGCCTGCTTGAGGCCCAGCGAAATGCGGCGCTTTTCGGCATCAACCTCGAGCACGATGACATCGACTTCCTGGCTGGTCGAAACGATCTTGCCGGGGTGGACGTTCTTCTTGGTCCACGACATTTCCGACACGTGCACCAGACCTTCAATGCCCGCTTCCAGCTCAACAAACGCACCATATTCGGTGATGTTGGTGACTGCGCCGCTGAGCTTTGCGCCAATGGGATATTTGACGCTGGCGCCTTCCCACGGATCGCTTTCCAGCTGCTTCATGCCCAACGAGATGCGCTGCGTATCCTGGTTGATACGGATGATCTGCACCTTGACGGTTTCGCCAATGTTGATCGCTTCGCTGGGGTGGTTGATGCGCTTGTAGCTGATGTCGGTGACATGCAGCAGGCCATCAATGCCGCCCAGATCAACGAACGCACCATAATCGGTGATGTTCTTGACCATCCCTTCGATGATCTGGCCCTCGGCCAGCGAGAGGATCAGGCCGCTGCGCTGTTCGGCGCGGGTTTCTTCCAGAACCGCACGACGCGAGACAACGATGTTGCCACGGCGACGGTCCATCTTGAGGATCTGGAACGGCTGGGGGATGTCCATCAACGGGGTGACATCACGCACCGGGCGGATATCGACCTGGCTGCCGGGCAGGAAGGCCACGGCACCGTCAAGATCGACCGTGAAGCCGCCCTTGACGCGGCCGAAGATCACGCCTTCGACGCGCTTGCCTTCGCCAAATTCGCTTTCCAGCTTGTCCCATGCGGCTTCGCGGCGTGCGCGGTCGCGCGACAGCATCGCTTCGCCATCGGCATTTTCGATGCGGTCGACATAAACTTCGACCTCATCGCCCACCTTCAGGCCGTGGTCCTGACCGGGCGCAGCGAATTCGCGCAGCGCCACGCGGCCTTCGGACTTCAGCCCGACATCGATCACCGCCTTGTCATTTTCGATTGCGGTTACGGTGCCCTTGACGACGCGGCCTTCAAAGCCGCCATCTGCTGCTGCGCCGCCGCCCAGCGATTCGTCGAGAAGTGCCGCGAAATCGTCGCGGCTGGGAAATGCCGTAGTGGCCATAAATTCGATAATCCTTAAGTTCATTTGTCCGGCCAACCGGTTGTCTCCGGTGGTCTTGGCCTAAAATGTCGACAGGCCGAATGCCACGCCGACGCCCGCGAAAATGGCTGTTTGCGGATAAAGGAAGTCAGCGGCTGCCCGCTTCGTTTGGCGCGCGTCACGCATGGACGCCGCCTGCCTTGACGATGCCAGCGCACACTGGACCGTCCTATCCGATCTCGTCACCATGTTCGAGAACGGGCGGCCCATATCCAACTTTTGGGCAATAGGCAAGGCTGGCCTTGGCCTGCCGTGCATCAACGGCATCCTGAGGGGCGTTGCGCTGGCTCCACACCAGCACGCGGAAGAGAAGCGGCCCAGGGCCG
>NZ_JBGTFM010000034.1:0-5537 GCF_041747255.1 Blastomonas sp.
CTGGCCACGTGCCAGATCAGGATTTCTCGTCCGGTTGCGTATTGTTATGGCAAGTGGTCTGTCATGGCGAAAGCGAAGATCGCGTTAGCTCGCCACAGCTGCGACAAAGGTGTTTTCCACCCAGCCGCTGTCGCATGGCCCATCATACGCGCGTTTCGCACGGGCCGGAGCCGAAACGCCGCAGTCGACGGACGGTGCGGCCGCCTCTGCATCAGATGCCGCGTCAGGCGGGCTTGCTGCGGCGGGTGGAATGACGACCCCCAGCCACTGCTGGTCGAGGCTGCGGGTGCAGATATAGACCTGTGCGCCCTCTTGCAGAGCACCCACCTGCTTGGCAGCATCAAACGGCGCGTCACGCACCGGCAGTTCGCCACCGCGCAACGATCCCACCCGGCCGCGCCCGGCGCAGGCCGCGAAGCGTGAGCCGCCTTCACCGATTGTGACGGCGCGCGCCGAAGGGCTGGTGTTGGACGGGCCCAACCGTTCACCTGCCCGCTCGCCGCCCGGCGCTCGCTCCTGCGTGGGTTCAGGATCGGCGCAGGCACCGATCAGGAGTGTAAGGGCAAAAAGCGATGCAAATGCTGGTTTCATGACATTGGTTATAGGTTATCGCCCCAGAGGTTCAAGCAGCCAGCGCCGACTTGGCACTCCCTTGACCAGAAAGCAGGTAAATTGTTGATTTTTCATGTTTAAAATATGTAGATTGTGGGCGGTTTCGCTTGGGAATCCGTAGCCCAGCAGCTATGACGACTTTATGACAGACATCCACGAAAAATCGACCGAGAACAACCAGAACCCCGCCAATACCAACAGCTATGGTGCAGATTCGATCAAGGTGTTGAAAGGCCTTGATGCCGTGCGCAAGCGCCCCGGCATGTATATCGGCGATACCGATGATGGTTCGGGCCTGCACCATATGGTGTTCGAAGTTTCCGACAATGCAATTGACGAGGCGCTTGCTGGCCATTGCGACCGGGTGCTGATCACTCTAAACCCTGACAATTCGGTGAGCGTTGAAGACAATGGTCGCGGCATCCCGACTGGTATTCACACCGAAGAGGGTATTTCAGCAGCCGAAGTGATCATGACCCAGCTGCACGCGGGTGGTAAGTTTGAGAATACCAGCGACGACAACGCATATAAAGTTTCCGGCGGTCTGCATGGCGTCGGCGTGAGTGTTGTCAATGCACTGTCCGAATGGCTTGAGCTGCGCATCTGGCGCGATGGCCAGGAACACTGGATGCGCTTTCGCCATGGCGATTCCGAAGCGCCGCTGAAGGAGCTTGGCCCCGCGCCTGAAGGCAAGAAGGGCACACAGGTGAGGTTCCAGTTCTCGCAGGACACGTTCAAGAACGTCACCGAATATGACTTCGAAAAGCTCGAGCATCGCTATCGCGAGCTGGCGTTCCTGAACTCGGGCGTGCGCGTTATCCTGCGCGATGAACGCCATGCCGAGCCCAAGGAGCATGACCTGTATTACGAAGGCGGGATTGCCGCGTTCGTAAAATGGCTGGACCGCAACAAGCAGCCGCTGATGCCTGACCCAATCGCGATTTCAGGCTCGCGCGACGATGTCACCATCGATGTCTCGCTCGAATGGAACGACAGCTATTATGAAAATGTGCTGTGTTTCACCAACAACATCCCGCAGCGCGACGGCGGCACCCATCTGGCGGCCTTCCGCGCCGCGCTGACCCGCACACTCAACAATTATGCCGAGAAATCCGGCCTGTTGAAAAAGGAAAAGGTCTCGCTCACCGGCGATGATATGCGTGAAGGCTTGACCGCTATCGTTTCGGTCAAGCTTCCCGACCCAAAGTTCAGCAGCCAGACCAAGGACAAGCTGGTCTCATCCGAAGTTCGCCAACCACTCGAAAGCCTGATGGCCGACAAGATGGCCGAATGGCTTGAGGAAAATCCCGGTCACGCCAAATCGATCGTCGCCAAGATTATTGATGCCGCCGCTGCCCGTGAAGCTGCAAAAAAAGCGCGCGAACTCACGCGGCGCAAGGGCGCGATGGACATCGCCTCGCTACCCGGCAAGCTCGCTGACTGTCAGGAGCGCGACCCCGCCAAATCCGAACTTTTCCTCGTCGAGGGAGACTCCGCAGGTGGATCGGCGAAGCAGGGCCGCGACCGGCACTATCAGGCGATCCTGCCGCTCAAGGGCAAGATCCTCAATGTCGAGCGCGCGCGCTTTGACCGGATCATCTCGTCAAAGGAAGTCGGCACGCTGATTCAGGCGATGGGCACGGGCATCCGCGACGATTTCACCATCGAGAAGCTGCGCTATCACAAGATCGTGATCATGACCGATGCCGACGTCGATGGCGCGCATATCCGCACACTGCTGCTGACGTTCTTCCACCGCCAGATGCCCGAAATCATTCGCGGTGGATTTCTCTACATTGCGCAACCGCCGCTCTACAAGGTCGCCAAGGGCAAGAGCGAGGTTTACCTCAAGGACAATGATGCGCTTGACCAGTATCTGGTCGATGCCGGGCTGCAGGGCCGAATGCTCGAAACGGTCGGAGGCGCGCGCAGCGGCGATGATCTGCGTGAGCTGGTCGAACATGCCCGGCGAATGAAAAGCCTGATGGCTTATGTGCCGCGCCGTTACGATCCGCTGATCATCGAAGGATTGGCGCTGGCTGGGGCTTTGTCACCAGACATGCCCGAGAGCGACCGGCTCGCTGCAGTGAATACTGCGACGACCTGGATGGGCGGCGCTGACCCTGAAGCACGCTGGAAAGGCGAGCTGTCAGTTGAGGGCGGCTATCATCTGGAGCGCTGGTGGCGCGGCGTGACCGACCATCACGTCATCGACCTGCCGTTCCTGAACAGCGCAGAGGCACGCAAGCTGCACCGCGTCGCCGGCGAGTTTGCTGAGATGTATCTGAACCCCAGCCGCCTGGTCAAAGCGAGCACAGCCGTGCCTGTCGAAAGCGAAGCTGGCGCGGATAGCGAAGAGGCGGAAGAAATGGCAGCGATCGCCACCGGCGTGACCATCAACCGGCCGTCGGTGCTGCTCGAAACAATCCTCGCCGCCGGGCGCAAAGGGCTGGCGATCGCGCGCTACAAGGGACTGGGCGAGATGAACGCCGAGCAGCTTTGGGAAACCACGCTCGATCCCAACCACCGCTCGCTACTGCAGGTCAAGGTCGATGACGCAGACATCACTGATGAGGTGTTTACCCAGTTGATGGGCGATGTCGTTGAGCCGCGCCGCGAATTTATTCAGGAAAATGCGCTCAACGTCGCCAACCTCGATGTATAACGGCGGATGAGGTGCAGGCACCTTGAGACTTATCCACCTTGCCTACATTGTTGCGCAGCGATTGCGGGTTACGTGGCGGCGAACATTACAGGTGAAAACCCGCGGCGTGAAAGCGGTGGCACTGCGCGGTGACCACGTGTTGTTGATTCGCCACAGCTATCAATCTCCACATTTGTTCATGCTGCCGGGAGGCGGTATTGATCGAGGTGAGAGCGCGATTGAGGCCGGCATGCGCGAGGCGATGGAAGAAACCGCCTGCCGCCTCATCAATGTGCGCGAACATGGTTCGTTTGTTTCAACACAAGAGGGTTGGCCCGATCACATTACAGTCGTTGTTGGCGAAACCACCGATGCGCCAAAAGCGGATGGCAACGAACTGCTGGAAGCGACCTTCTTCCCACTGGGTGCCTTGCCTGCCAACCTGTCCGATGCGTCGCGTCGTCGCGTCATCGAAATCCGCGATGGGCTGCCGCCAGCCGCTGATTGGTGAGCCATCAGGATCGCCATCCAACCCCCGCAAAGAACAATGGCAACTTAAATGCCCAGCGTTCTATATAGTGCAATGCAAAATAATCGTGACGACCGCCCGATGGTGAGCGATATCGCAACACCAACACCCAAAGACATGCCGCTGGGTGCCCGCGAGCTGGTTGCCATGATGGCGGCATTGATGGCGCTGAATGCGCTTGCCATTGATGCGATTTTGCCGGCCTTTCCAGCGGTCGGCGAGGCGTTTGGCATCACAGACCCCAACCGCCGCCAATATGTGATCAGCAGCTATTTGATGGGCATGGGGCTCGGGTCGCTGTTCTACGGGCCAATCGGGGATCGCTTTGGTCGCAAACCGGTGCTGATTCTCTCGACCGTGTTTTATGTAATGTTTGGCGCGGCCTGCGCATTTGCCCCGGATTTTGACACATTCCTTGCGTTACGCTTTGCACAGGGATTTGCCGCTGCGGCGATGGGCGTGCTGGTGGTATCCGTCATCCGCGACATTTTTTCCGGTGACCAGATGGCGCGGTTCATGTCGATCATCTTTTTGGTGTTCATGGCGGTGCCGGTGCTTGCCCCCACGATTGGCCAGCTGATCCTGTATTTCGCCGAATGGCGCTGGATATTCCTGTTGCTCTCGGTGATGGGTGCAGCGGTGGGCACATGGGTTTGGTTGCGGCTGCCCGAAACACTGAAGCCCGAACATGTCATCCTGATCCGGATCGATGTGATTGCAAGCACATGGTCCAAGGTGATCTTCAATCGCACCGGATTGGGTCATGTGGCGGCCGGTGGGCTGGTGATGGGGGCGATGTTCGGGTTTCTCAACAGCTCGCAGCAGGTCTTTGCCGATGTATTTGGTGCCGCCGACGTTTTTCCCTATGCGTTTGCCGCAGTCGCCGGCTCAATGGCGGTCTCAAGTTTCTTTAACAGCCAAATCGTTGAACGGTTCGGAGCGCGGCGGGTGTCGCAGACCGCGCTGCTGGCTTTTATCGTCCTCTCGCTCGTACAGATCGGCGCGGCCTACCTGCCGCATGAACCAATGGGCCTCTTCCTGGTAATCGTTGCCCTGAATATGGCGATGGTCGGCTTTATCGGCGCGAATTTCGGTTCTATCGCGATGGAGCCGTTCGGTGCGATGGCTGGGGCGGCATCTTCGTTCCAGATGGCATTGCGCACCGTGCTTGGTGCAGGCATCGGGGCGTTCATCGGGCAGGCATTCGATGGCACGACAGTACCGATGGCGATCGGATTCTTTGCCTGCGGCGTTGCAGCGCTATTGATCATCGCATGGGCCGAGCAGGGAAAGCTTTTTCGCCGCCCGGGCACCTGTCCCAAATCACCATACTGACCAAAAAGCCCGCGCAGACCGGATGGGTTTGCGCGGGCTAATCGGATAGGTCGGACCGGCCTTGCTTTCGGCTTATTCCGGCGGCGTCAGGCCGGGATTGTGGACGATCTCGGGGTCATCTTCGTGGAACTCGACGATGCCCTTGCCCACATGGCTCATCCGGTAACCGTAGAGATAGTAGATCACCAGGCCGATCGCCGCCCAGACGGGCAGCACGATCATCGCTTCGAACGGCAGATTGACGAACAGGAAGACGCAGCCTGCAATCGTCAGCGGGCCTACCAGCCACAAAGCAGGCGTCTTGAACCTGCGTGGCCGGTTAGGCTCGATCTTGCGCAGCATCATCACCGCAATTGCCACCATGAAGAACGCGTAGAGCGTCCCGGCGTTGGCGATATCCGCGAGCTGGCCGACCGG
>NZ_JBGTFM010000035.1:0-1586 GCF_041747255.1 Blastomonas sp.
GTGGGCAGTGGTTGCCCAAGGATATTCCGACTTCCTGTCCTCCGTAGTTGATCAAACCCGTAACTGAAGGATTTTCCGTTGAGTTTAACGAGCACCACTTCGCAACCCGTGCTGCGAACTGCGATCGTCGGCACTGGCTACATCGCTGATTTCCACGCGCGCGCGATCGCCAAAGTCGCGGGCGTCGAGCTGGTGGCAGTATGCGATCGCAATCTTTCCCTCGCTGACGCACTGGCCACGCAATGGAAGGTGCCGTCCTTCGCGTCGGTTGAGGAGATGCTTGCCAACCAGAAGCTCGATGCCTTGCACGTGTTGACGCCGCCGGACAGCCATCACGCCGTTGCCGAGCAAGCTTTGCGAAGCGGTGTCCATGTCTTTCTCGAGAAGCCGATGTGCGTTTCGACAGCGGAATGCGATGACCTGTTGGCAATCGCTGAACAGGGCGGACGCACCGTCGGGGTGAACCACAGCCTGTTGTTCGAAGGGGCCTTTGCCCGCTTGCGAGATCATATTCGCGCTGGCGACCTGGGACCGCTGGATCACATCACGATCAATTGTTTCATCGAACTTGCCCTCATCCGGTTTGGCCCCTTCACGAACTGGATGCTACGCGAGCCCCAGAATGCGTTGCTCGAGATCGGCCCGCATCCGATCTCGGCTCTCATGGATCTGGTGGGCACGCTGGATGAGATCGAGGTCAAGGCGGATCGCGATCTCATCCTGCCGGGTGGCGCACGGGTTTACCCGCGCTGGCGGATCCGCACCGCCTCTGGCCGCACGACGGCTGACGTCAACATCGATGTCGGCCCCGGCTTCCAGCAGCGCTCCATTGCCGTGCGCGGCTTGGCCGGTACCGCTTGGGTGGACCTGGACGCGAACACCTGCGTCATCGATCGCAAGACGCCTGCGGGGATCGATTTCGACCGGCGCAAGCGCAGCGTGTCACAAGCGGCGCAAATCCGCGAGCAATCCGGCACGACCGTGAAGGACTATGTTCTTGGGAAGGCGAAGCTCAGCGAGCGCGGTGGACCCTTTAGCAATTCGATTCAGGACAGTGTCGCCGCCTTTTACGCCGGGCTGCTCGGTCAGAGTGAACTCGACAGCCGGATAAGGGGCGCGTTTGGCAAGACAGTGATCGAAACCTGCGAGCAGATTTGCACACTCGCGAGTTTGAAGGGCCCGGTGACACGGCCCAACGTCACGGCGACCGCGGATCTCAAGCCCGATGTTTTGGTACTTGGCGCCACCGGGTTCATCGGCCGCAAACTGATCCAGCAATTGCTGGAGAAGGGCCACACCGTCCGCGCCGCAGCGCGCGGACCCAGCCTCGAACTCGAGGAATTGGGCAGCGATCGGCTGGAAATCATGCGCGCCGACATGCGCTCGCCAGACGACGTTCGAGGGATGCTGGCCGGAATAGATCATGTGTTCCATCTGGCCGCCACGGGTTCGAAAACATGGGATCAATTTTGCGAAAGCGAAATCGAACCGACCCGTCGGCTTGCCCGCGCATGCATCGAAGCCGGCGTGAAGAGGCTGATCTACACGAGCACCATCGATTCCTATTATGCCGGTGGTGGCGCAGG
>NZ_JBGTFM010000036.1:0-9375 GCF_041747255.1 Blastomonas sp.
GGATGGCAGCCGGTTCCGCCTGAGCGAGATGCACGGCATGGGCGAATGCCGCGGCGTGTGGGAGTGGCCGCGCCTGTGGGTCGCAGAAGTGACGGTGGCTGAATAGCCCGGTCAGGGCGCGGTCTGAAAAGGCTTTGCCTCAGCCAAAATCAGTGCGAACCAGTTATCCGGGTCGGTCCATTCGTGACACATCGTCCAGCCGCCCGAACGTAGCAGCAGCCGCGCATCGCGGGGGCCGTACTTGTGGCTGTTTTCGGTGTGGATCGTCTCGCCTTTCGCCATGCTGAAGCGCTCGTCCGCGATCTGGAAGGCTACATCGGCCTGCGCCTCAAGGTGCATCTCAATCCGCGCATAGCTGTCATTCCAGCGCGCGACATGGGCGAACCGGTCCACCGGAATGTCGCCCTCAAGTTCGCGGTTGATGCGGTGCAGCAGGTTGAGATTGAACTGCGCGGTCACCCCTTGCGCATCATCATAGGCGGGGACCAGGATATCGGGTGACTTGATCCGGTCCATGCCGATCAACAGCAACGCGCCCTCGCCCAGCGTGTTGCGCATTGAGCGCAGCAGATCGACCGAGGTGCGCGCGACCATGTTGCCGATGGTCGATCCGGGAAAGAAGCCGAGCTTGGGCAGCGCCGCGACTGCATCGGGCAGCGCCAGCGGGTGCATGAAATCACCCTCAACCGGCAGCACCTCGAGCGACGGAAAGTCCGCTGCCAGCGCATCGGCGGATTCGCGCAGGAAATCGCCCGAAATATCGATGGGCACATAATGCGAAGGCTTTACCGCGCGCAGCAGATGCGGGGTCTTGACCGATGAGCCCGAGCCGAATTCGACCACGGCGCGGCCCGCCCCGCCATGCTCTGCCACCTCACCGCTGTAACGCTGCAGCAGCGCGGTCTCGGTGCGGGTGGGATAATATTCGGGCAGGTTGGTGATCGCCTCGAACAGTTCGGACCCGGCCAGATCATACAGCCAGCGCGCGGGGATCGCGCGGCGACGCCCGCGAAAACAGGCGAGCACATCGGCGGCGAAGGCTGGGTCGGCGGCGTCCGCGTCTGGCATGAGCGTTGATACGGTCTGAGTGCTGGGGGACACGGGAGGCTCTCCTGTCGGACTATTGGTTACAGGTCTTTGGCGAGACGCAGGCCGGTAAACTGCCAGCGCTGGTGCGGATAGAAGAAGTTGCGATAGCTCGCGCGCACCGATCCGCGCGGGGTGGCGCAGCTGCCGCCGCGCAGCACGAACTGGCCGCTCATGAACTTGCCGTTGTATTCGCCGACCGCGCCCGATGCAGGCTTGAACCCCGGATAGGGCCGGTAGGCGCTGCCGGTCCACTGCCACACATTGCCAAACAGATGCCCGGCGGCATCCGCGCGCGGTCGCACCGGACCCGCATCATCAAGCTGGCAACCGCCATCCGCATCAAAATGCGCGGCGATTGCCTCCCATTCCATCTCGGTCGGCAGCCGTGCCCCGGCCCAGCTGGCATAAGCGTCGGCCTCAAAAAAGCTGATGTGGCAGACCGGCGCGTGCGGATCGAGCGGCCGCAGCCCGTCCAGACCGAACTGCTGCCAGCTGCCATCGGCATCCTCTTGCCAATAAAGTGGTGCCCCTATGGCTTCGGCCTGAACCCAGGCCCAGCCATCGGCGAGCCAGTGGCGCGGCTCATCATAGCCGCCATCCGCGATGAACGCCGCCCATTCGGCATTGGTCACGGAGCGGCTGGCGAGCGCATAAGGGGTGAGCAGCACCGCATGGCGCGGGCCCTCGCAATCGAAGGCAAAGCCCGCGCCCGCATGACCGATCTCGACCTGACCGACCGGCCCGACGATCCAGTCGATCGGCGACGCTTCTGCGATGGCTTGCGGCTCCGCTGGCCACAGCGCGGGATGCAGCGGGCTTTGCGCAAGCAGGTGCAGAATGTCGGTCAGCAACAGCTCCTGATGCTGCTGCTCATGATTCAGGCCAAGCTCGACCAGGCTGCGCGAGGCAGTATCGAGCGCCGGAAACACCGCATCCATCGCCGCATCGACATGCGCGCGATAGGCGCGGACGGTGTCAAGCGACGGGCGGGTCAGCATTCCGCGACGCGGGCGTGCATGACGCGGGCCTTCCGCCTCATAATAGCTGTTAAACAGAAAGTGGAAGGCGGGATCAAAAGCCTGATAGTCAGCCACCATATCGCGCAGGATGAAGGTTTCAAAAAACCAGCTGGTGTGCGCCAGGTGCCATTTGGCGGGGGAGGCGTCGTCCATCGATTGCACCGTGGCGTCGGCATCGGACAACGGCCCGGCCAGTGCCAGCGTGAGCGCGCGAATATCGTTATATCGATCTTGCAACGACGCGGCTGGAGCCGGAGCGGAAACTTGGCCGGGGTCAGCGACGGTTGTCGGGCTGGAAATCGGACATCCCCTCAAAACAGGTGCTTTGGGCACCTGATCATTACAGCCTATCGCGATGCGCCCGGCACCCACAAGGGGTCGTTGCCATCGTTGATGCGCCGCGCCAGCACGAACAGAAAGTCCGACAGTCGGTTGATGTAGATACGCGCTGCAGGGTTAATGGATGCATCCACGCTGGCCGCGACTAACGAGCGTTCGGCGCGCCGCGCAATCGCACGCGCGAGATGCACCGCCGCCGCCGCCGGACTGCCGCCGGGCAGGATGAAACTGGTGAGCGGTGGCAGCGCGTCGTTCATCGCATCGATCCGCGCTTCCAGCCAGTCGACCTGGCTGGACACGATGCGCAGACTCATTTCTGACGGGGTGAAATCGTCGCCCGGGGTGGCAATGTCCGCGCCCAGATCGAACAGGTCATTTTGCACGCGCAACAGATCGGCGGCGAAGACGCTGTCGCCCAGTGCGATCACTGCGAGGCCAAGCGCGCTGTTGAGTTCATCGACATCGCCGATGGCGACCATGCGCGGCGCGTGTTTGGAAACGCGCGACCCATCGACCAGCCCGGACGTGCCGTCATCGCCGGTGCGCGTGTAGATCTTGTTGAGTTTGACCATGATGATGATGTCTCGCGCGCCGTCTCAGCCGCGATCAGCGGTTGACCATCATCAGCACGGCGACCGCGATGATCGCCAGCGCCTGATATTTGACGCGCGCAAACATCATCTTGTTCTGCATCTGGTGGCTGCGCCCGACGCCGGGCGTTTTGAGGTCCTGCTCAGTCATTTGAATGAACGCGATCAGGCCGCGCACCAGACTGATCAGCACAAGCGCCGCGAGGACGACAATGACAATAATAAGGATGATGTTCATGAGCCGGTATATGAGGGCTCCGCCAGCAAAATGCCAGAAGGCAGGCGATTTTTTCTCAATGCCTCGATCAACCCCGCGCCATCCTCGCCGCGCGCGCGCAATGCCGCCAGCGCGGGCGCTGCCTCACGCTTGGCGAGCTTGCGCCCGTCTGCGCCGATCAGCAGTCCATGGTGCAGATAGTCGGGCGTCGGCAGCCCCAGCAGCGCCTGCAACAGACGCTGAACATGGGTTGCCGCGAACAGGTCCGCCCCGCGCACGACATGGCTGATCGCCTGATGCGCATCATCAACCGTAACCGCGAGATGATAGCTGGCGGGCGCATCCTTGCGGACCAGCACGACATCGCCGAACAGCTCAGGGCGCGCGACCTGCGTGCCCGCCGCCAGATCATGCCACGTCAGCGGACCGACAAGCGCCATTGCCTTGCCCATGTCGATCCGCCAGCAATGCGCCTCAAACGCCATGCGTCGGGCGCGTTGGGCCAGCGGCAGCGCGCGGCAGGTGCCAGGATAGACCAGTCCGTCGTGGCCGGGCATGGCTCCCGCTGCTACAATCTGGCTGCGCGTGCAGAAGCAGGGGTAAACCAGATCGCGCGCCTGCAATGTGGCCAGCGCGGCCGCATAGGCCTGCAACCGCGCGGATTGGAACAGCACGTCGCCATCCCAGTCCAGCCCCAGCCAGCGCACGTCATCAAGGATTGCCGCGACCAGATCGGCGCGGACACGCGTACCGTCAATATCCTCGATCCGCAGCAGGAACGTGCCGCCATGGTTGCGCGCAAAATCATGCGCCCACAGCGCGGCCCAGGCATGGCCCAGATGCAACGCGCCGTTAGGGCTGGGCGCAAAGCGGGTGCGCACTGGCGGGTGCCCAGCGGGCAGAACCAGCATATGCGCCCCGGCGGTCAACTTATCACCATATATTGTGTCAAAGCCCACTTGACCTGTCCCGCGTGCCCATGCTGATTTACCGAAAATCTTGTCATTGGCCTGTCACGTTTCGGGGTTTATAGAGTTCACACTACCGAATGGGAGAGGGTTTTAGCCAACCATGTTTCATCCCGATTTGATTGAAAGGGCCATCCGCGAGCCCAACCCGGATGTTGCCCGACATCCTGACAGTTGCCCTGCGCTGGTGCTGAATGCCGATTACACGCCGCTGAGCTATTACCCCTTGAGCCTGTGGCCCTGGCAAACCGCGATCAAGGCGATCTTCCTTGACCGGGTGGATGTCGTCGAAACCTATGAGCGTGAGGTGCACTCGCCCACGGTGCAGATGAAAATCCCGTCGGTGATTGCGCTCAAGCAATATGTGAAGCCATCGGAATTCCCGGCCTTCACCCGCTTCAACCTGTTCCTGCGCGACCGGTTCATCTGCCAGTATTGCGGATCGCCGCATCATCTGACGTTTGATCATGTCGTCCCGCGTCGGCTGGGCGGGCGCACCACCTGGCAGAACGTCGCCACCGCCTGCGCGCCGTGCAACATGCGCAAGGGCGGGCGAACACCCGCGCAGGCGGGGATGCGGCTGATGGTGCCGCCGATCCGCCCGACCAGCTGGCAGCTGCAGGAACGTGGGCGGGCTTTCCCGCCCAATTATTTGCACGATAGCTGGCACGACTGGCTGTATTGGGATGTCGAGCTGGAGGCTTGAGGCAGGTCACAGCCGGGGTAATTGCGCAAGGCCTTCGACAGATTCAGAGTGAGCGGGGATTGGGTGCATGTCCCCAAGGTTTCCTAATAATGATTGCAATGGGTTAGCTAGGATCAAGCGTGATTGGTATTGTCGGCTATGCACGTATCCGCAAAAGAGATGTCATTCAGCAAGAGACCCCAGGGCGGACGTTGGCCCTGATCAGTGCATAACGGAATGCAGGTATCCCCGTAGCTGATGAAGGTGCACGCCCCAGTGGGTCTGATAGCCGAAGCGAAACTCCCAAATGGAGTCGTTCACTGCGCCATTTTCGACAAGCAGTAGGACGCTAGATAAATCTCGCGCAATGTCGGCGAGATCGTCAATTGCATCACCCAGCGTCACCTCCTGATCCATCCCTTGGATGGGATCGACGACCGCATAGAGACCGAGTTCCGGGAATGAAGCTGACGCGCGCGCAGCGAGTGGCTCATAAGGAACCGATGGTAAATCGACTAACGTATCTGGTTCTACATTAGGCGCACGATGATATTCTACCACAAGGCAGTCGAGCGCCTCGCACAGTTTAGCAAGCCGGCGGATTTCGCTGTCCGGCTCCTCTTTCAATAACGCCAAGTATGCATTGATTGCAGAGACCATTGCGACTGTAGTTGGATTCGCCATACGCAAGTGTCGCGCATTGCTCCGGTCAGCGCAATGACGGAACTCCACCCATCATTAGTCTTTCGCAATCACGTCACGGTGCACTTTTACCTGACGGTCTGCAGACAACGTTTCTCAAACGCTGAAAGGTCCGCATCTGAGGAGAAAATCCCACATTCTAGAGACAACGTCTTCGCTAACGAGCAGACGCACTAATAATTTACTTATTTTCAATGCGTTAGAAGTTTTGTAAATAGACGAACCCTTTGCAAGCAAAAGGCATAGCCCAACTCCAGCACGTCAGAGCTTACATCGAGGATCGACCACCCCTCAGCCGCTGCCCTTGGTCTTGGTCTTGCCCGCCTTGCTGTTCAGCTCAATGAACTCGATGATCATGCTGGCGATATCCTTGCCGGTGGTGCCTTCGATGCCCTCAAGTCCGGGCGAGCTGTTCACCTCCATGATCACCGGGCCGTGATTGGAGCGCAAGATATCGACGCCTGCGACGTTCAACCCCATTACCTTTGCGGCGCGTACGGCTGTCGAGCGTTCCTCTGGCGTGATCTTGATCGCTTTGGCGCTGCCGCCCCGGTGCAGGTTGGATCGGAAATCGCCCTTCGCGCCGGTGCGCATCATTGATGCGACCACCTTGCCGCCGATCACGAAGATGCGGATGTCGCTGGCATCGGCCTCCTTGATGAACTCCTGCACCAGAATGTTGACATTGGCGCCGCGAAACGCCTCGATCACCGATTTGGCCGATTTCTCGGTCTCGCCGAGCACCACGCCGATGCCCTGCGTGCCTTCGAGCAGCTTGATCACCACCGGCGCGCCGCCGACGATTTTCAGCACCTCGTCGGTCTGTTTGGGGTCATGCGCAAAAGCGGTGACCGGCAGGCCGAGCCCGTGCTTGGCGAAGATCTGCATCGAACGCAGCTTGTCGCGCGAGCGGCCGATGGCGACGCTTTCGTTCAGCGACCAAACCCCCATCATCTCGAACTGACGCAGCACCGCGAGGCCATATTGGGTGATCGATGCACCGATGCGCGGGATCACCGCTTCATAGCCCGACAGAGGTTCGCCATGATATTGCGCGCCCGGCCGGTGCGAAGTGATGTTCATCGTCACCCGCAGCGTGTTGAGCACGTCGATCTCGTGCCCGCGCGCCCTTGCGGCCTCGCACAGCCTGCGGTGCGAATACAGATCGGCGTTGCGCGCCAGCATGGCGATTTTCATCGGGCGGTCCTCATCGGTCGGTTTCCTGCGGCAGGCCGAATACCCATTTGCGTGCGCAATCGACGCGGAAGCCACGCCTCAGTGCCCGGCGTCCGATCAAAATAGGAAACGTCATGGTGGTGCGGTTGGCCAATGTCATGTGCCCCTTCCAGCGCATGTTACCAAGCATCATCGTCGTTTCTATGACATATCGCAGCTCAATCAAACCGTTTGAACTTTTGATGCGGCGCTGCTCCACCGCAGGCGCGCGGTACCTGCGCGCAGACTCCCCCCGGTGCGCGCGGAACCAGAACTCGACCTGCAACTGCCCGTCGATCGCAACCGGCTTTACCCGCGTCGCGTGGATTGAAGATGTGGCGGCTCCGGTGTCAATCTTGGCCTTGATCCGCGACAGGCCAAGATCAGGCAAATCAACGCATTCCGCCCAGCCGATATCAATCGGGCTGTTCGGGCGGCGCGCGCTTGGACTGCGGGACTTGACCATGATGGCCGCGCCCCTAGCAGCAAAGCGGGGTTCGTCAAACTGGTTTGCAAAGACGTGCCGCAGGAGGGCTCATTCAGCGACCGAGCAGACGAACACGCTGTAGTGACCCCATTCACGCCGATTACCGGTACTCAATAATTTTCCGCAGCGGGCGCGCCTGGGTCTTGGCCAGCAGTAGACCCAAATAAATAAGGGCCGCCACTTGCCGGTGACGACCCTTATTTCAGCATTCATCTTTGAAGGCGACTCACACCACCCCAAACGCCAGCATCGCATCGGCGACTTTTTTGAAGCCCGCGATATTTGCGCCCTTCACATAGTCGACATAGCCCTTGCCGTTGTCGCCATAGGTCAGGCAGCTGTTGTGGATGCCCATCATGATGTCTTTCAGCATTTGCTGCAGCTCGTCTTCCTTCCACGCGCGTCGTTCGGAGTTCTGGCTCATTTCGAGACCGGAGACCGCAACGCCGCCGGCATTGGAGGCCTTGCCGGGCGCGTAAAGGATCTTGGCGTCCTTGAACACGTGCACACCGTCCAGATCGGTCGGCATGTTGGCGCCTTCCGACACCGCGATGCAGCCGTTCTTGACCAGCATCCGGGCATCGTCGCCGAGCAGCTCGTTTTGCGTGGCGCACGGCAGCGCGACATCGCACGGCACGCTCCACGGCGTCTTATCCGCATGGAAGGTGGCGGACTTGAACTCGGCGCAATAGTCTTCAATGCGGCCGCGCCGGTGCGTCTTGTGTTCCTTCACCCAGTTGATCTTCTCCTGCGAGATGCCATCGGGATCATGGATGAAGCCGCCCGAATCGGACAGGGTGAGCACCTTGCCGCCCATCTGCACGATCTTTTCCGCAGCATGCGTGGCGACATTGCCGGAGCCGGAGATAACTGCAGTCTTGCCGACCAGATCATCACCCTTGTGCGCGAGCATATTGGCGAGGAAATACACCGCGCCATAGCCGGTCGCCTCGGTGCGGATCAGCGATCCGCCCCATTCCAGGCCCTTGCCGGTCAGCACGCCGGTGAACTGGTTGGTGATCCGCTTGTACTGACCAAACATATAGCCAATCTCACGGCCACCCACGCCGATGTCGCCTGCGGGCACATCGACATCCGCGCCGATGTGGCGATACAATTCGGTCATGAAGCTCTGGCAAAAGCGCATGATCTCGCGCACGCTCTTGCCCTTGGGGTTGAAGTTCGATCCGCCCTTGCCGCCGCCCATCGGCAGGCCAGTCAGCGCGTTCTTGAAGGTCTGTTCAAAGGCAAGGAACTTGAGCACCGATTCGGTGACCGAAGGGTGGAACCGGATGCCGCCCTTGTACGGGCCGATGGCGTTGTTGTTCTGCACCCGCCAGCCACGCTGCACACGGATGTTGCCATTGTCGTCTTCCCAGCAAACGCGGAAGGAGACCACGCGGTCGGGCTCGGCAATGCGCCGCAAAATCTGCTGCTCGTGATATTGAACCTTGTCTGCCATGAAGTCGAAGATGTCTTCGGCGACTTCCTGCACCGCCTGGACGAATTCAGGCTGGTTGGGATTGCGCCGATTGACGCCCTCCATGAATGTCGGCAGGTCAACGTGATCAGTAACGGCCATGGGTGTGCCCCCTCTTTAGGTAAGACTGCGAACGGCGCGACCCGGCAAGAAAGCGGCGAACTCTTTTGATTCGCTCGGCTTTCTGCGCGAACATTAACGCAAATTGGCCGCAGCGATAGTGCAAATTGGCGCAGGAGGCAGTGCCGCATGCTCGGCGGGTCAAGTGTGCCCCTTGTTCGACCAATAGCGCTCTCCGGCGAACGCCGGAGCCCAGGAGTCAGATTGTGCGGTGGCCGCTCTGGTTTCCTGGCTTCGCCGGAAAACGATGCACATTTACCGGGGCTTTAGAGTCAATCCTTAGGGTCGCTATCGGGCGAATCAGCGGCGTCATTGCCGCCCGTAATGGCATCGTCTGGCGCAAGATCGGCGACCAGACCCGATACAGAACCGCGCGGTGCATCGTCCTGCGCGGCTGATTCATCCGCATCATCCGGCTTGGCATCAGCGCCATCGGGCCGGGCAGCGACATCGGGATGTCCTCG
>NZ_JBGTFM010000037.1:0-3747 GCF_041747255.1 Blastomonas sp.
GACCGGGGGCAGCGGCGGCAATGGCGGCTTCGGCGTTGGTGGCACGATCAACCTTGTCGCGGATGGCGGCCAGATTGTGGCCCGCAGCGGACAGCTGATCGCAAACGGTGCCGGCAGCGATAGCGGCGTAGGCGGCAGCGACGGGGCAGGCGCGCGAAGAGGTGCGAGCGGTTTGATTGGCAACGGTTCAGGCGGAACGATCAGCCTCGTCATCGATGAAAACAATAATGGCATTGATGGCGGCATAGCGTTTGAAGGCAGCGCCTCGCTGATCGCCAATGGCAGCAGCGGCAATGGCTTGAGCGGCATTGGCGGAACGGTGTTCATCGTTGATGAGGCCGGCAATGGCAATGGCGGCATCACGCTTGGATCGCTGGCGGTTGAGGCGCTTGGCTTCAATTCCAATGATGGAGCGGGCTTTTTCGTCCGCAGCACCGACGGCGCGATCATGGTCGAGAGCAATGCCACCATCAATGTCGGCGGATCGGCAGGGTTCAACCTTGAAGGCACCGGCGGCTTTGAAGTGCGCGACACGCTTGAAATCAACGCCGCACGTGATGTTGATATTCAGCTGTTCTCGCTTGACCCGCCAGACATCGGCATCCGCGCGCCAGTGGCTATTACCGGCGGCCAGAATATCGCGCAGGCGGTCGGCGACCCTGCGGTCTCAGCGGGCAATATCCGGATCACGGCCGGTGACAGTTTCACATCGAATGATGGTGTGCGCACGGTGGCGGCCGACAGCATCCGGGTGCGCGCGGAACAGAACATTTTTGCCTCTGACCTGCAGGCGGGCAATGACATTTTTCTGTCAGCCGGCACCAATGTGGGGCTGGTCGATGTGCTGATCACCGGCATCGTATCAGGCGGTGGCGATGGCCTGCCAAGCAATGGCAATCTTGTCGTTCAGGCCGGGCTGCTCACTTTGGGCGAGGGCGCGGGCGAATTTGGCCGATCGGACGCCGAGTTCTTTGGCAACATCTCGGTCACCGGTCTAATTGACGTTGCCGCAGGGGGCTCGGTGCTGGTGCGCGATGGCGCGCAACTGGTCGCCGACAACGCAGTGCAGATGTTCAGCGGCGATGATATCATCATTGAAGCGGGCGCATTGGTCAGCGCGGCCTCGAACCCGCTGCCCGATTCGGGCTATGGTTCGGTTGATCCGCGCACCCGGCCGAGCAACCTGAGGCTCGTCGCTGGCGCGATTACGCCGGTCACGCCGCTGGAGCCCGGCAATATTTCAACGATCCTGATTGAAGGCCG
This sequence comes from Blastomonas sp., assembly GCF_041747255.1. GTDB lineage: Bacteria > Pseudomonadota > Alphaproteobacteria > Sphingomonadales > Sphingomonadaceae > Blastomonas. Next base: position 1,264 of record NZ_JBGTFM010000037.1, read on the forward strand.
ACTCGAGTCGCTGAATGCCAGCGTGGTCATGTCGGCTGATGCCATTCAGGCATTGAGCGGCGAGGTCGATTCGCTCTCGTTGTTCGCTGATATCGTCAATGCCCCGGCCAACGGTGAGCCAAGGTCGGACGACGGCGGGCGGCTGACGGCGCAATGCGTTGAAGGCAATATCTGCCTTGCATCGATCAGGGCGACCGAAATTGTAGAGATCGGGCAGTCCGGGGTGCCGATCGACCTGATCGTTACCGATGCCAATGTGTCGGCACAGCGGGTCGCGGTAACGACCCGCACTGGCATTACGTTGGGCCGTGAAGGGGTGGATACCCTGTTCAGTGCTGGCGAATCGCTCCGCCTGCAGACGACCGAGGGCAACATCGAGCTGCTCGGTGGGGCGCAGTTGACCAGCGGCGAGGTTCGTCTGTTTGCGGAGCAGGGCAGCCTGCTGGGCAATGGCATCATCACCAGCGGCAACGACATCGGTATCAGCGTTGCCGACAGCATAAGCGCATCGGTGATCGATGCAGGTGGCGGATTGTTCCGTGCAGACGCGATTGGCAGCGAGGGGCCGTTCGAGCTTCCGGGTGATTTCAACGTCGGCTTCCTTGGTCTTGGCAATGGTGACGCAGCGATCATCGCAGGCCGCTCCATTCAGGTGGGCCAGGTCAGTCTGGGCGACCGTGATGTGCGGTTCATCGCCAACGGCGCGGCGTTTCTGGGTGGCACCAGCGGTGTCAACCAGATTGATATTGAGGCCGACTCTATTGAATTTGGCGAGATCTCCGCAGGATTCGACATCAACCTCAACGCGACGAGCCAGATTTTCGGGCAGAGCGCTGAAGCGGGCGGATCGTTCAGGGCCGACAGCGGCGGCTTCAGCGTTGCCAACATAAACGCCAGCAGCCTGGTCGAGGTAACGTCGGGCGAGATCGACTTTGGCGGCATCTTTGCCGGGGGTGATGTCAATCTCACGTCTGGCGGCGCGGTCAACGGGCAGGTGTTGTTCGGCAGCGGTTTTGTGACCATCGATTCGTTTGGCGGCATCACGCTTGATCAACTTGCCGCCGGCTTTGATGCGAACCTGTTTTCATCCGAAGGCGGCATTGAAGTGATCACCGATACCAACGTCGGCGGTATGATCGATGCATCTGCGCTTGGCATGAGCTTCCGTTCTGAAGGGGGCATGTCGTTCTCGTCGGCCGAGGCGCGCGAAGGCAATATTCTGCTGACCGGCGGCGGCGGCACGGTCGCCGCAAATAATGTGCTCGCGGCGGGCGATATCGTGGTGGTCAATCAAGGCGATGTGCTGATTGGCAGCGCATCTGCCGGGTTTGACGGTTTTGACGATCGCAGCGGCAGGCTGGCGGGCGGGGCCATGCCCCAGTTTCTTACCCCGGGCGAAGGCATGATCGATATCGCCGCGACCGGTAGCATCACGCTGAATGCGGATGTTGTGGCGAAGACTGATCTTGTCGTAAATGCCGATGGACTGCTGACCGTGAACGAACTGGCCACCGGCAGCACGATCTTCCTGAACTCGGGCGACATCGCGATCACCGAAACCGGGCGGGTCGGGTCGGCAGACCAGACGCAGTCGGTATCGCTGCGCAACAACAGCGGCGGCACGATGACCATCGGCGGGGCAGGCGTCACCAGCGGCTACAGCCTTAGCAATGCCGAGGCGCAGCGGATCGTGTCGAACGGGGATCTGACCCTGATCGCGCCTGCGCTGGAAAGTGGCAACAACGGCGACGAAAGCGGCGTGCCCGGACCCATAACCGGTGGCTTCAACGCGCCGATGAATGCGGTGACCGGACCGTTTGCGCTGGTGCTTGATACGTTGACGATTTCGGTATCGCCAGGGTCGGGCTCGCCCGGCGGGGTGGGCATGGATGGCAATCTGGTGTTTCTGGCCGACGGCATTGCGCGCGTCGTCGGCGCGGTCACGCTCTCTGATGCGATCAACAATGCGCTGGTCATCGATGCGACCGGGGCGATATCTGTCAATGCAGCCACCGGGCGTCTGGCGGCGGTTAACAACAACGCGCCAAGCGGGCGGCTGTCGCTGCGCGGGCAGGATATTTTTGTCCTGACCGACAGTGCCTTTGCCGACATTCAGGGGCTCGATGCTGCCGGGGTCGATGCCCGGCTTGCGCAGCGTGATACCATCCCTGTCGATACCGCGTTGCTGCGTGCGGGCGGTATAGTCCTTGAGACGCTGGGCAGCGATGTGCTGATCCAGAACACTGCCATCGGCACTGATTTCGCTGATCGCCGCGGCTTTGTTGCGGGGGCCGAGGGCATTTCGGTCCGGCTGGGGGGCAGCGGTGTGATATCGATCAATGGTATCATCGATCCGGGCGGAACCCCGGTAACGGGTGTCGATGTCATTGCGGCAACCACGATCACCGGGCCGGTTGCTGCTGGCTCGACGATCAACGGCTGCCTGATAGCCGATCCGGCCAGTTGCCAGGCGACGCCGCCGCC
>NZ_JBGTFM010000038.1:0-13114 GCF_041747255.1 Blastomonas sp.
AGGCGATCCACCTGCGCGGGGGACCGGGTAGGGCGGTGAAATCGGCACCTCCAGCCCCAAAGCCCGCACCAGCCCCATCGGCGTCGGCACCATGAACTGCGCCGGATGCACGAACGCGAACAGCTCAAGCACATCGAGCCCCGACAGTTCGGGATAGCCCAGCCGCTGCGCGACCAATGGCGCGTTGAGCAGGATCATCGGGGTCTCCGCCGCGCGGCCTATCGCCTCGCCCTTTGATATCCGGGTTGCCGCCTGTCCGGGCGCGGCGAACCAGATTGCGCTATGGCTTGCATGGAGCGCGGGAAAGGTTAGGAAAGCGGGCATTGCCATGCCCTTATGGCGGCATCGGAACGAAAAGGAAACACATGTGAGCGCGTATCGCGAGGCAGCCGTGAGATCCAAGGCCTGGCCGTTCGAGGAAGCGCGCAAGCTGGTCAAACGCTACCCGCAGGGCAAGCCCGGGGCGCAAGGCCCGGTGCTGTTCGAGACCGGCTATGGCCCGTCAGGCCTGCCACACATCGGCACGTTTCAGGAGGTGTTCCGCACGACCCTCGTGCGGCGCGCGTACGAGACGCTGACAGGCGGCGCGCCGACGCGTCTGGTGGCGTTCAGCGACGATTTGGACGGGCTGCGCAAGGTGCCCGACAATGTGCCCAATCAGGCGATGCTAAAAGAGTATCTCGGCAGGCCGCTCACCAAGATTCCCGATCCGTTCGAAAAGTTCGAAAGCTTTGCGCACCACAACAACGCGATGCTGCGCGCGTTTCTTGACCGGTTCGGCTTCGACTATGAGTTCATCTCGTCAACCGAGCGCTACAGGGGCGGGCATTTTGACGAGGCGCTGCGCGGGGTGCTGCGCAACTATCAGGCGATCCTCGACATCATGCTGCCGACGCTGCGCGCCGAACGCGCGGCGACCTATTCGCCGGTGATGCCGATCAGCGCCAAATCGGGCGTGGTGCTGCAGGTGCCGGTCGAGGTGGTTGACGCCGAGGCGGGAATCGTGCGCCTTGTCGATGATGGCGAGACCATCGAGCAGTCGATCCTGGGCGGGCAGGCCAAGCTGCAGTGGAAGGTCGACTGGGCGATGCGCTGGGTCGCGCTGGGCGTCGATTACGAGATGTACGGCAAGGACCTGACCGACAGCGGCGTCCAGTCGGGCAAGATCGCGCGCGTGCTCGGCGGCCAGAAGCCCGAAGGCATGATCTACGAGATGTTCCTCGACGAAAAGGGCGAGAAGATCTCCAAGTCAAAGGGCAACGGCCTGTCGATCAACGAATGGCTGCGCTATGGCAGCGAGAACAGCCTCGCATTCTATATCTTCCGCGAGCCCAAGGCGGCCAAGCAGCTCGGCCTCAGCGTCATTCCGCGTGCTGTCGACGAATATGCGCAGTTTCGCGACAACTGGCACGAGCAAGACGCCGACAAGCGTCTGGGCAACCCGGTGCATCATATCCACCACGGCAATGTGCCCGTGGGATCACTGCCGGTGAGCTTCGGGCTGTTGCTCAATGTCGTCAGCCTGCCGGGCATGGGAGACAAGGATCTGGTCTGGGGCTTTGTGCAGAAGTACGCGCCGGGCGTATCGCCTGAAACGCATCCCGAGCTCGACGGCCTGATCGGCAACGCGGTCAATTATGGCCGGGATTTCATCGCGCCAACGCTCAGGCGCCGCGCGCCTGCGGGGCCAGAGGTCGATGCGCTCCAGCGGCTCGATGCTGATCTGGCGGCATTGCCCGCCGATGCGACGGCGGAGGACATCCAGAACATCGTCTATGCCATCGGCAAGGACGAGGCGTATGGCTTCGACAATCTGCGCGACTGGTTCAGGGCGTTGTACGAAACGCTGCTGGGGTCAGAGCAGGGGCCGCGCATGGGCAGCTTCATCGCGTTGTACGGCATCGCCAATACCCGCACCCTGATTGCCGAGGCTCTCGTCTGATCCGTGCAAAGACCGGCCGAGATGCCTGGAACAAGGGAACAATGGCACGGGCGGGTCGTAGGTGCAGCATATCCAAGCCATAGCAAAGGACGCACCTTATGCCCCTCAACCCCACATTGCCCGATCTTTCCGGCCGCCGCATCTGTATCCTTTCCACCGATGGCTTTGAGCAATCCGAGCTGTGCCAGCCGCTTGAACAATTGCGCGCAGCGGGCGCGAGCGTGCATGTCGTCGCGCCGCACGTTGGATCGATCCGGGGCTGGGACAAAAAGGACTGGGGCCAATCGGTCGCGGTCGATCATGTCATCCCGGACATCAGCGCATCAGACTATGACGCGCTCGTCTTGCCCGGCGGTCAGATCAACCCCGATGTCCTGCGCACCAACAAGAGCGCGGTTGCGCTGGTCCGCGCCTTTGCCGATGCGGGCAAGCCGATCGCGGCGATCTGCCATGCACCGTGGCTGCTGATCGAGGCATCGCTGGTCGAGGGGCTGACCGTTACCAGCTACGGATCGATCCGCACGGACTTGCGCAACGCCGGCGCCAAGGTCGTCAACGAGGCGGTGGTTGAGGATCGCGGCATCATCACCAGCCGCTCGCCCGAAGATTTGCCCCAGTTCATCGCAGCGATTGCCAAGGCGGTGCTGGCCACGGCGGACCGGACAACCGAGCCTGCCTAAACCGTTTGCGGCGTGCGCCGGGTGACCGTTCTGATCACGTCCCAATAGCCCGGCGCGATCGTCATCCGCTCTGCATGGCCGCCTGCGATCAGCGCCTTATGCGCGGCGGGCAGATTGTAACATGGCACACCCATGAACAGGTGATGCTCGCTGTGGAAGTTCACCCAGTACGGCGCGACCGACGCGCGCTCCAGCAGGTTGGCGTGCGTGGTGCGCGCATGGGTGAACGGGTCGTGGCTGCCGGTGCTGGTGCAGGCATGCTCGGCGATGTTGCGGATGCGCAGGAACAGCTGGAAGGTCGTCGCCAGCGCGATCAGCCAGATCAGATAGGGTAAAGCGCCGATGCCGGTCGCAAACGACAGGCCCAGCAGCACGATCTGCGCCGCCAGAAACCGCGCAAACACCTTGCCGACAAAGACATTTTGGTCCTTTGCAGCCGGGCCAAAGCCCTTGAGCGCCATCAGCAGCTGCCCGCCACGCTGCTTGAGGAAGGTCAATCCGGTCAGGTCGCGCAGCACCTTGCGCATCAGGCTGGCACGGCTTGTCGGGAAGGGGGCGGACAGCGACAGATCGGGGTCTTCGGGCTGCTGCGTGTAGCGGTGATGGGTGAGGTGATAGGTGCGATAAGCGTGCAGATCCGTCCCCACCGGCACACCCGTCAGCCATTGGCCGACGGCGTTGTTGATGGCACGATTGGGGTGCATCAGGCCATGCGCCGCCTCGTGCATCAGGATGGCAAGGCCCAGCTGCCGCCCGCCGATCAGGATGACCGCGAGCAGCCACGCCCACCATGTCGCGAGATATGCTGCGCCCCAGGCGAGCGCGAACGCCAGCAGCCAGCCATGCGCGACCAGCGCAAGACCCTTCCAGCGCGAGACCGTGGTCAATGCCTTGAACACATCGCGCCCAAACACCTGTGTCGGATTCGCCGCCTTGACCAGCGCCATTCTCATGCCTCGTTTGCTTGACGTTTGCGTCAAGTTAGCATGGTTGCAGAAGCAAGGCCAGCTTGGCGGTGCGTGTCCCATCGTCGATGGGTGCGACGTCACGCTGGCTTCCGCACCGGCACCATCGGCAGGCTTGGCGCGACGTTGGCTGACAGCCGTTCGGCATCCTTGCGGTCAACGCCCGCCAGCACCAGTGCTTCAACCAGCGCAGCTTCTGGCGCGACGACGACGTCGGGCTCGACGCCGTTGGTTTCCCAATCCTTGCCCGTCGCCGGATCATAGGTACGGCCGACCGGAACGAACGCGGTAAACCCTTCACCGATGCTCTGGATACCGCCAAAATGGTTGGCGCCGGCACTGGGGCTGCCGATGATCGTACCGCGGCCAGTGTGCTTCATCGCCAGCAGGAAATGTTCGGCAGCAGATGCCGTTCGGGGCGCGCTGAGCACGAACACCTTTGCCTTGTACAACGCTTTGTTCGCACCGGGTTTGACCCAGTGTTCAAACGTGACAAAGCCAGGATCGGCATCGACGGCGCGCATACTGGCGCTATTGCTCATCGGTGCTCCCTTTGTTTCCGCGACCGACCGCCGTGTCGCCATGGTCACCAACCGCGTTTCTTCGTTGAACAGCCAGGGAAAAATCTCATCCATTTCTGCGACGCCGCCGCCGCGATGGGTGCGCAGATCAAAGATAATGGCTTTCGCATCGGAATGGTCAGCCATGAATTTGGCTGCTGCCGCCACAGTTTCCGCCTCGCCGGGAAATAGGTTGAAGCGCACAAAAGCTACCCCCGGCGCAATCCAGCCCGCATGTTCGACTGGCCCGACAGGCTTTGCCCCTGGTGTTGGGGCGCGGCGTGTGGACGGGTCTGGCGCTCTGTCCAAAACCCTTAGGTGACGATCGGGATAAATTGCCAGCAGGTCGCTGGTCAGCCGCTCGGCAAGCGCAACGCGGTTAGTCAGGCCATCGTACTGGCCGGCGTCTGCATTTTTGCGCAACGTGTCAGCATAGGATTTACCGATATCGGGATAGACGAATTGTGCCTCCAGTGTGCTTGCGAGAGCGTTCGCCAAGGTGCGGGGCTGCTCCACCGGCGCTGGTTCAGCTTCCGTCGCAGGTTCACCCGCTTGAGATGCCGGTTGCGCGATAAGTGATGACGCACCAATGCACAGCGGCAGCACGGCAACACCGAACAGAAAGCGAGCATAGGTCATCGGGCAGAGTCCTGTGTGCGTGGGTGACCTGCCCACATTAATGCGCAAGCGTGTTTCGGCGCTAGCATTTCGACAAAGCCACGCCTGACGAAGACAGACGTAATCGTAAGCGAATCAGTCGTTCGCCAGCGCGTCGAGCAGGGCCTGTTCCATCGGATCGATCACGCCATCGATATGGATGCTCGCTGCGAGCCAATGCTTTTTGGAGGCGGGATACAGCGTGGCAGGGGGCGTGGAATTGCGCTGCGGCAAGCCCTTGCGGCCAAAGGATTTTGCCATACGGCCCATGAAGCGGCCGACGTTGCTGCTGGTGTCGGCCATGAAGCTGTCGAGGCGTATGGCCTCGTCGCGGCTGAGCAGGCGATAGGCGGGGTCGGTCATGATGTGCAGCCGCAGCGCCTGCACAAACAGCGTCTGCCATTCGGGTGCATTATCGCCGTCCAGCGTTGCGTCTTTCAGGCGGAACAATAGCTCTGCCTCCTCGCGGCCGATGTGCGCAGGCGACAGCCCGGCTTGCGCATAGAGCACCCGGCGCAGCATTGCGACCTCTGCCGTGCCAATGCTGCCCGGCTTCAAGCTGTTGCCGCAGCGGGTGGGGCCGGTGCCATCGATCACCGCGTCGGCGATCTGGGTGAGGGCATAGCGCTTCAGCGGCTCGGGCACGTTTTCCGCGCGTTCCATGACCTTGGCGATCAGCTCGAGCTCGGCGAGCGTATCGACATGGCCGTCGTGATCGATCTGGCTGATCAACCAGGCGGCGTTGTCATCGCTGACATAGCCGCGCGGGGCGACCTGTTCGACCAGATAGGCTGTGATCGCCTCGACAAAGAAATCGACCCATTCGGCGCTGCGCGCAGCGCTGGTGCGGTTGAGATCGAACAGGATATTGGCCTCATCAGCGCTGATCTGGCCGTCGGGCCAAACGGCGCGGCGCAGCGCCAGCGTTTCATCGGGGCCGATCGCGCGCGCATCGCGGATCATCGCGCTCAGGTCGTTCAGGGGCTTGGTCATCGGGCATCGCCTGCAGTGGACGTTGGCGTCACCATAATGCCGAATGTTTAATGCCCGGTTAGGCGAGGCAAACGGCCCGCTCTAACCCCCTTTGGGTGGGCGCGGGATGAAGGCTGATGTGCGCGCGATATAGGCGGCATAATCGGGCCGGGTCTTCTTCAGCCCGCGCTCGAGCAGCGCCGCGCCGCTCCATTTGACCAGGGTGAAGTTGAGGAACAGCGGTCCGATCACGCTGGCCAGCGCGACGTCGATGCCGGTCGAGACCGCGATCAGCCACAGCCCCCACCAGGTGCAGGCATCGCCGAAATAATTGGGGTGTCGGGTGTAGCGCCACAGGCCGGTGTCGAGCACCTTGCCCTTGTTCGCCGGGCTGGCGCGAAACGCTTCAAGCTGAAGATCGCCCACGGTTTCAAAGATGATACCGATCAGCGCCACGCCCGCGCCCACAAGCGCCAGCGTCGTGATCTCACCACCGCGCCAGATGCCCAGTTGTGCGGGCAGGCAGACGATGAACAGCAGCGGCCCCTGCAGCAGGAACACCTGCAGCAGCGCAGTCTTGGCAAAGCTCCAGCCCTTTTTCTCCTTCGCCGATGCCATGATTCTCGCATAGCGCGGGTCCACACCATTGCGCCGCCAGCGCACAAACAGGTGCAGCCCCAGCCGCAGCCCCCAGATCGCGGTGAGCACCAGCAGCAGCGATGCCACCGGGCTTTGCGCGCTCAGCAGCCAATACGTGACGCCCGCCAGCAGCACCATGCCCATCGGCCAGACCGCATCGATGAACGACACATCCCTGATCGCCACCGCGAGAATCCACAGCAGCAGCATGACGCCGAAGATCAGCACCAGATTGTGCACCAGCATGGGGATGGCGTCGGTCACACTATGCTGTCCCTGATGATGTCGGTGCTTGCGCGCGTCGGATGGCGCGGCGTGACGCTCTGGTAATAGGCCATCACCTTGGCCATGTCGGCAGTGTAATCGCCTGTGGGCATGATCGCCGGGCCAAGCCCGCCGACCTTGCGTTTGTAGTCCATCAGGCCGCAGACAAGCGGCACGCCCGCGCCTAGTGCAATCTGGTAAAAGCCGGTGCGCCACTGGCGGACGTTGCCGCGCGTGCCTTCTGGCGCGATGGTCAGCATGAAATCCTCGCGCCGGGTGAACTCATCGATCATTTGCTGCACCTGGCCGCGGCTGGCGTCGCGCTCCACCGGCACCCCGCCCATATCACGCATGAACCGACCCAGCGGCCAGCGGAACAGCGATGTCTTGGCCATGAAATGCGCCTTGATGCCGATGTCGGTGGTCAGGCCTAGGAAATACAGGAAATCCCAGTTGCTGGTGTGTGGCGCGGCGATGATGACGAAACGGCGCGGCGCAGGCACCTCGCCCTCGGCGCGCCAGCCACGGCGGCGATAAAACCAGAGCAGCGCCGCGTAGATCAACCGGCTTGCAATCGTTGGCGCGCGTTCCCGGCCATAGCGCAATGCCGCCCCGCTCTCATGTTTCATAGGTTTGCAAATCCACCCCCCGCCCGCGCCTGTACGCGTGGCGAATGTAGATTGCAGGTTCACGTTGCGGCTGGCAATCGGATATTCCGGAGCAAAACCAATAAATAGCCCCTCCCCTGCAGGGCAGAGTTGGGGTGGGGCCGCCGGGCAAGCAGAATGATTACATCGGCAATGGCGCGCTGTAACCGCCCCACCCCTTGCCCCTCCCCCGAAGGAGAGGGGTTTGAGGAGAATGGTCAACCCTTGGTCGCGGCGATCCAGCGGTTGATCTTGTCTTCCAATATGGTCATCGGCAGCGCGCCGGTGTTCAGCACCTGGTCGTGAAATTCGCGCGGATCGAACCTGGTGCCCAGTTCGCTCTCAGCCTTCGCTTTCAGTCGCTGGATGGTCAGCGCGCCGATCTTGTAGGCGAGCGCCTGGCTGGGGATCGCGATATAGCGTTCAACCTCGGCGGTGGCGTCGGTTTCGCCCATCGACGAATTGTCGAGCATGTATTTGATCGCCTGTTCGCGCGTCCAGCCTTTCGAATGGATGCCGGTATCCACCACCAGCCGCATTGCGCGCAGCATCTCGTCATCTAGATGGCCAAAGCGCTGATAGGGATCGTTGAACAGCCCCATCGGATAGCCAAGTTTTTCTGAATACAGTGCCCAGCCTTCGACATAGGCGGTGTTGCCGCCAAAGCGCATGAACGCCGGCAGTGCTTCGTTTTCCTGCGCCAGGCTGATCTGGAAATGGTGGCCGGGGGCGCCTTCGTGCAGATACAGCGTGGTCATGCCCGGGGTGGTGCGGCTGGGCAGATCATAGGCGTTGAAATAGAAGATGCCGGGGCGCGAGCCATCCGGATTGCCGCTCTGATAGCTGCCACCTGCCTCGAATTTCTCGCGGAATTCCTCATAGGGGCGAATTTCCAGCGGCGTGGCCGGCAGCACCTTGAACTGGGTCGAGATGACCGCATCGACCTGTTTGCCGATGTCATAATAGCCTTGCGTCAGCGCCTCGCGGGTCGGGGCCTTGAACTTGGGGTCGGTGCGCAGGTGATCGAAAAACTCGTTGAGCGTGCCCTTGAACGCAACTTCTGCGCGGATCGAATCCATCTCGCTCAGGATGCGCTTGACTTCGCTCAGCCCCAGATCATGGACCTCATCGGCGGCCAGCGGCAGCGTGGTGGTCTGCTCGATCAAAAAGGCATACAGGGCATCGCCGCCCTTCATGTATTTGAGACCAACGCCCTCGCGTGCATCCTTGAGATAATCATCGGCCAGATAGTCGCGCAGTCGCTTGTAGGCGGGGTAGATATCGTTGGTGATGATGCTGGCATAGGCGGCGGTGAAGCGTGCCTTGTCGGCATCGCTGAAATCGGCAGGGAAGGTGTTGACCGGGCCGTAATAGGGCGATTCTGTCGGCGCCTGGGCAAGCTGCGTGTCAAGCTGTTCGATCACATTGCGGATCGTCAGCTTGGTTTCTACCACGCCCGACGCCTGCCCTTGTTTGAACCGCTCGATCGACCGGTCCAGCAGCACCACGAACTCCTTGTGGCGCTTCAGGTTGTTTTCATAGTCAGTCACGGTCTTGAACGGCGCGGAGCCGGTGCCCGATGCGAAATTGGGGTAAAACGTGTGGAAGCCAAAGAAATGGTTGATCGGGCGCACAGCGGTGAGCGGCAGAAACTCGGGCGAGAGTCCCTTGATGGCATCTTGCTGATTACGTTTGAAAATGTCGTAGGCGATCTGGTTCACTGTGGTGAGCCGCGCGCGGTCAATCTTGGCAAGCGCGGCCATGTTGCCTTCCGCCGCGCGGCGTTCGCCATCGAAATAAGCGTCGGATACATAGTCGCCCAGCCGGTCGGCATAGCGCAGATCGCCACGAAACAGGCCGCTGATCGGGTTGCGCACAAGGTTGGCCTCATCATCGGCGGCGAACAATGCGGCCAGCCGGTCATCCTCGCTTTGCGGTGCCGCCTGAGTGGTTTGTGCGAGAACAGGGCTGGCTGCCATCGGCGCAGCAAGCGCGGCGCTGGCAAGCAGCAGGGCAGTCTGGCGAAGTGTCGGCATGAAAGGGGAGTCTTTCCGGAGCGAGAACGTTGAGCGACAGGCTTTGCACCAGCGCAAATCTGCACGATTTCCATTTGCTATCACGTGGTTACCGGTGGCGCAATGACCAGACACGCGGCCTGTCGAAACACTGCGGCGGTTGGTAGAACGGCATTGTGTGAGGACACAGCTTGCGATCGATGACCTCATAGCATTCTAATCGAAAATCTAAATTAACGTATATCAACAATACGATGAAACTTTATGCCACGCGGTTGGTTTAATCTTTCGAAGGCCAGCAAATATGCACAGCCGTTATCCACGAATACCGAAACGAACAAACCAATGTCTGCCCGGATTATCATCATAGAAGACGAATTTCTCGTGGCGCTCGACATGCAGGTTGGGCTAGAAGATGCCGGCTACAAGGTCGTGGGCGTCGGCGATGACTGGAAATCGGCACGCGACCTTGCAGAGCGTAAGCCTGACATCGCGTTGGTTGACATCAACCTGTGCGATGGCGCAACCGGGCCGGAGATCGGCGCCTGGCTCGGCGCTGAACTTGGGTGCACGGTCATTTTTGTCACCGCCAACCCACGCCAGCTCGCGCGTCCGGTGCCCGGTGCCCTGGGGGTGTTGATCAAGCCGGTGGACAGCAGGCAGGTTGCCGAAACGATTGACTTTGCGCTTGCGGCGCGCACCGGTTTTCCCAGCGCAATACCTCCGCCCGGATTGCTGCCAATCGCGGCCTGACAGAGGTGGCGGGGGTCAGACCGGCGCGTCTTTTACCTTGCGCAACCGATTTGCGGACACCCGCATATTGACTGTCAAACCCTCACGCAACCAATGCCGCTCGATCTGCCCGGCGAGTTGCTGGCCAATCGCCAGTTGCACCAGACGGGTGCCAAAGCCTGTCTGTGTGGGTTCGCCGACAACCACCGGACCCTTGCTCTCAACCCAGCCAAGTTCAACTTGATCACCGATCTCGCGGATGGTGATGGTGACGCATCCCTCTGCGGCAGACAGCGCGCCATATTTGGCGGAATTGGTGGCAAGCTCGTGGAACACGAGCGCAATCGGGGTGGCGCTGCGGTCATCGATGTCGGGATCGTCGCCGAGTATCGTCAATCTCCCTTCACCGAGCGCCGGATAGGCACCAAGAATCTGGGTCAGCAACCCCTTGAGCGTGCTGGCAAAGGCTTCAGGGCGTGATTTCTCGCTGTGCGGCCGCGCAAATTCATGCGCGCGGCCCAGCGCGGCGATGCGGTCTTGCAGTTCGGACGCCATCGGACGCTGCTCAGGGTTCTGGCGTGCCGCCATGCCGATCAGCCCGTTGATCACCGCAAAGATGTTCTTGATCCGATGGCTGAGTTCGCGGCTGAGGATTTCGTTTTCCTGCGCAATCATCTTGGCTTCGTGAATATCGGTGCAGGTGCCGATCCATCGCACAATCTCGCCCTCGCGGTTACGCATTGGCAGCGCCCGGCCCAGCGTCCAGCGGTATTCACCGCTGTGATGGCGCAGCCGGTAGTTGATCTCGTACGGCTCGCCGGAGGCCAGCGCATCGCCCCACAGCTCACGGGCATGCGCCTGATCGTCGGGGTGAAACAGGCCGTTCCAACCGTCGCCGTCAGTGGACCCGGCGGGCACGCCGGTAAACTCGTACCAGCGGGCATTATAGTAATCGTGGTAACCATCGGCCAGCGTTGACCAAACCATCTGTGGCATCGCGTCGGTCAGGATCTTGAAAGCAGCGCTCATCCCCTCCAGTGCGTCGCGCGTCGATAGCATTACATTGGCCGCATCGGCATCGGCCTTGGTAATGTCACCGCCCACACCAAAAACGCGGGAGAAAAAATCGACATCTTTCATACGGGACTTTCTACCGGCGGATTTGGCTGAAGCGCGGGACCAAGTATCAGACTGTGTTCGATGGCGGAAACCAGCTTGAATCGATCGTGCTGAATCGATCCACAAACCGCGCCAGTTCGATCAGTCGGTCCTCGTCGACCAACGTAACGGTGCTGCGGGTGCGGATGATCAGCCCCTCTTCGGTCATCTGCCGGATCAACCGGTTGACGTGCACCTGGGTCAGCCCCACCGCATCGCCCAGATCAGTCTGGGTCAGCGGCATGCGCACCTCCGCCTTGTGCTCACCGGTGACAACGCGCATGCGGGCGGCAATCGACAGGAACAGGTGCGCGAGCCGCGCCTTGCCGTCATTGCGCCCAAGCGCCCGCAACCGATCCGACAGATCGACACTTTCCAGCTGACTGAGCGAAAAGAACAACGCGGCAAGCCGTGGGTGTCTGGCAAAGGTCTCGCCCAGGGCACGGCGCGGAAAGCGGCAGACCATCATGTCGGTGGCCGCGATGATGCTGGCGGCGGCATCGCGAAAGGCGATCCCCGATGCCCCCATCAGATCGCCGGGGAAATGAAAGCGCAAAATCTGCCGCGTGCCATCGTGCAGCAGGGTTTCGGACAGCGCCCAACCCTGATGGACGATGGAAAGCTCGCAGATATCATCGCCTTCGCGCCACAGCGCTGTCCCAGCCGCGTAACTTTGAGGATCGCGCTCAAGATCGGCAATCGCTGCCTTCTCAGAAGCGTTGAGATCAATGTAACGGCTAAGTCGGGCAACAAAACAGCTGTCGAACATGGCCGGGCTCCTACAAGACCGGGTCAAACCGCGCACCATGCGCTGCCTCCCCAAGAGAGCGGATATTATCACGCCCAGGCACGAAGGCTCATAATGCGTTAAGGCTCATTATCCAGCAAAAACATAAAATTAACCCATGTTAAATTCACCCCGCCGAGGCGGCGTATTTTACGCTTAAACGCCCGCAGTGATCCAGATAAATCAGGGCTTGCAGCGCGGTGACGTTGCCATATTGTTGAGCGACAATCGAAAAAATTAAACCGAGAGGATCGTGTCGCGATGAGTTGCAAGGATGCCGATAGCGCGCTGGCCGATCCGGTTGCGGCTGACTGGTGCCCGCCTGCTGGCTGGCCCGCGATGTCGCTTGACGCGATTGAGGCCATGCTGTGCGCAAGCGGCCAGCCGTTCGAGATGGAAACGGTCGATGTCGATGGCGTGCCGACCCGCTGCTGGAAACACGCGCTGCCCAGCCTCGGCGCGCTGGCCGCACATGCGCGCATCCATGGCGACAAGACCTTTATCATCTATGAAGATGAACGCATCAGCTACGAAGGCTGGTATCGCGCCGTCGCGGCGCTGGCGCAGGCGCTGCAGAACGCAGGCGTCGGCAAGGGCGACCGGGTGGCGTTGGCGATGCGCAACCTGCCCGAATGGCCGGTGGCGTTCTTTGCGATTGTGGCTATCGGCGCGATCGCCGTGCCGCTCAATGCCTGGTGGACCGGGGCCGAGCTGGCCTATGGCATCGCCGATTCAGGCGCGCGCCTGCTGATCGCCGATGCCGAGAGGCTGGAACGGATCATGCCGCATCAGGGCGCGCTTCCGGCGCTGAGCGCGATGCTGGTCAGCCGCTCGCACGTTGCCTTGCCCGATATCGCGATGCGGCTTGAGGATGTGATCGGCGCGCCGACCGCTTATGCCGATCTGCCGGACGCCATCATTCCTGCAGCCAACATCGCGCCGGATGACCCGGCGACGATCTTCTATACCTCAGGCACCACCGGCGAGCCCAAGGGGGCGCTCGGCAGTCATCGCAACATGACCACCAACATCCTGACCACCGCCTATGCCGCCGCGCGCGCCGCGCTGCGCAGGGGCGAAATGCCCGCACCCGCCG
>NZ_JBGTFM010000039.1:0-7059 GCF_041747255.1 Blastomonas sp.
CGCCTGAGCGCTCACCACCGCGTCCACGGCCACCGTCACCATCACGGCGCGGACGCCGGTCACCACGGTCGCCGCGCGGGCCACGGTCGTCGCGGCCACGGCCACCCTCACGCGGCTCACGCGCCGGGCGGGTGTCTTCGAGCTCTTCGCCGGTTTCCTGGTCAACAACGCGCATCGACAGACGCACCTTGCCGCGCTGGTCAATCTCCAGCACCTTGACCTTGACCTCCTGCCCTTCGGACAGGACATCGGCGACCTTTTCAACGCGCTCGTTGCGGATTTCCGATACGTGCACCAGGCCGTCCTTGCCGCCCATGAAATTCACGAACGCACCAAAATCCACCATGTTGACGACCTTGCCGTCATAGACCTTGCCGACTTCGGCTTCTTCTACAATGCCCAGGATCCACTTGCGCGCAGCTTCGATCTGGGCAACGTCGGACGAGCTGATCTTGATCAGGCCCTCGTCATCGATATCCACCTTGGCGCCGGTTTCAGCGACGATCTCGCGAATCACCTTGCCGCCGGTGCCGATGACTTCACGGATCTTGGCCTTGTCGATTTGCAGCGTCTCGATACGCGGCGCATGCGCCGAAAGCTCGGTGCGGGTGCTGTCGAGCGCCTTGGCCATTTCGCCCAGGATGTGGGTGCGACCTTCCTTGGCCTGCGCCAGTGCCTGCCGCATGATCTCTTCGGTGATGCCGGCGATCTTGATGTCCATCTGCATCGTGGTGATGCCTTCGGACGTGCCGGCAACCTTAAAGTCCATGTCGCCCAGATGATCTTCGTCACCCAGAATGTCCGACAGAACCGCAAATTCGCTGCCCTCAAGGATCAGCCCCATGGCGATGCCCGACACCGGCCGCTTGAGCGGAACGCCTGCGTCCATCATCGAGAGCGAACCGCCGCACACCGTTGCCATCGACGAAGAGCCGTTGGATTCGGTAATGTCGGACAGGACACGGATCGTATAGGGAAACTCGTCCTTGGTCGGCAGCACAGGGTGCAGCGCACGCCATGCCAGCTTGCCATGGCCGATTTCGCGGCGGTTGGAACCGCCGAAACGGCCCACTTCGCCGACCGAATAGGGCGGGAAGTTATAGTGCAGCATGAAGTTTTCATATGACAGGCCGGTCAGGCCGTCGATCATCTGCTCGCTGTCCTTGGTGCCCAAGGTGGTGGTGCAGATCGACTGTGTTTCACCGCGTGTAAACAGCGCCGAACCATGGGTGCGCGGCAAAAAGCCGACGATCGCCTCGATCGGACGGATCTGCGTGGTGGTGCGGCCATCAATGCGGCTGCCGTCCTTGAGGATGGCACCGCGCACGATTTCCGCTTCCAGCTTCTTCATCAGCTTGTTCGCAGCCATCTGGTCCTGCGGCGCGGCGTCGGTGAAGGCTTCCTTGGCCTTGGCGCGCGCCGCATTCAGAGCATTCGAGCGCTCCGACTTGTCGGTCAGCTTGTAGGCTGCGGCAATGTCTGCACCGATCAGGTCACGCAGCTTCTGCTTGGCGGCAGAGAGATCAGCCTGCTCGGCCATTTCCCAGGGCTCTTTCGCAGCCTGTTCGGCCAGCTTGATGATCGCCTCGACAATCTGCTTGCACGCATCATGCGCGAAACCGACCGCGCCGAGCATGACGTCTTCGGACAGTTCCTTGGCTTCCGATTCGACCATCATCACCGCGTCATGGGTGGCGGCGACAACGAGATCGAGCTCGCCTTCCTTCACCTGATCCATCGAGGGGTTGAGAATGTATTCGCCATCCTGATAGCCGACGCGCGCCGCGCCGATGGGGCCCATGAAGGGCACGCCTGACAGTGTCATCGCAGCTGATGCGGCGACCATCGCCACCATATCGGGCTCTGATTCGCCATCAAATGACAGCACCTGGCAGATCACGTTGATTTCGTTGTAAAAGCCTTCGGGGAATAGCGGGCGCAGCGGACGGTCGATCAGACGGCTGACCAACGTTTCCTTTTCGGTCGCGCCGCGTTCGCGCTTGAAAAAGCCACCCGGAATGCGTCCGGCGGCCGAGAATTTTTCCTGATAGTGAACGGTCAGCGGGAAGAAATCCTGGCCTTCCTTCACCGATTTTGCGGCAGTCACGGCGCACAGCACCACGGTTTCGCCATAGGTGGCCAGCACAGCGCCGTCCGCCTGACGGGCAATACGGCCCGTTTCGAGCTTGAGGGTTTTTCCGCCCAACTCGATTTCTACAGTCTTTACGTCAAACATGGATTTTCCTTATCGAACCCGGCGGCGCCCTATTGCGGGCCGGGGCCTATCTTGCGGGCTAAACCGGCCCGCAACGGTCTTGGAGCTTTCGTGCCCCACAGGTCGCTCGCCTTATTGCGAAACAGCCTTAACGCTCCATTCGTGCTCCAGCGATAGCAGGAGCACAGGGCGGAACGGAATGCCCTAAGCTTTTGGTCCCCGCGTGCTCGGGGATGACCCCATACGTAAACGGCCCGCCGAAGCGGGCCGAACGATAGGATCACTTACTTACGCAGACCCAGCTTGGCGATCAGATCGCTGTAGCGGGCGGTGTCCTTCTTCTTCAGATAATCGAGCAGCGAGCGCCGCTTGTTCACCATCATCAACAGGCCACGACGCGAGTGATTGTCCTTGTGGTGCGCCTTGAAATGGTCGGTCAGGTTGTTGATGCGCTCGGTGAGGATCGCAACCTGCACTTCGGGTGAGCCGGTATCATTGGGCTCGCGTCCGTGTTCCTTGATGACCGCGTCTTTGCGCTCTGCTGTAATTGTCATAAAATTCTAGTCCTTCGAACATCTGGTCAGATTGAAGCCGCGCACCACCCGGACCTTATGGCCCTCAAGCGATACGAGTGCGAGCGGAGTGCTGTCACTCCCCCGCGCCCAATAACGCCCATCGTGTGCGGCTATCCCGGTCACGACCTGCCCCATATGGAGCCGCCTTGCCTGATCGGGAGTGAGGTCAAGAGCCGGGATGTCGGCCAGCCCTGCCTCGAATGGCAAGATTATGTCTTCTGGGGCCGCGCCATGACGGATTTGCTCCAGAATGTCCAGCGAAATCGCCCCCGCAAGCGCGAACGGCCCGGCCTTCGTACGGCGCAACATCGTGACGTGACCGACTGTGCCGAGGGCAAGCGCGATGTCGCGCGCGAGGCTGCGGATGTAGGTACCTTTGGAGACATGGGCGGTGAGGGTGATGCTTTCCAACCGCATATCGAAACTTGGCTCACCGTCACCCTGAACTCGTTTCAGGGTCCATTTCTCCCCACGCGGCTTCGGCTCTTGGGGCACGATGGATCCTGAAACGAGTTCAGGATGACGGATCGAGAGCGAATGCACCCGTATCGCCCGTGACGCCAGTTCCACCACCGCGCCCGCCCGAGCCAGATCATACGCCCGCTTGCCATCGACCTTCAGTGCAGAGAACGCGGGCGGCACCTGTCCGATCGGCCCGGTGAACCGCGGCAACACTGCCTCGATCTCAGCCAGCATCGGGCGGATATCGCTGTGCGCCACCGGCTGGCCCTCGACATCGAGCGTATCGGTTTCCAAACCGAACTGCACCGTAAAGTCATAGGTCTTGTCGCCGTTCAGCATCTGGCCGGTTAGCTTGGTCGCCTCACCCAGCGCAATCGGCAGCACGCCGGTCGCCAGCGGATCGAGCGTGCCGCCGTGCCCGACCTTGACCTTGCCATGGCCACCGCCGCGAAACGCGCGTTTGACCGCGGTCACCGCATCGGTCGAACCCATGCCATAGGGCTTGTCGAGAATGATCCAGCCGTTCATTCGTTCGGACGCACCGGCCATTCGTGGCTGAGCAGGCTGAACACACAGGTATCGCGTACATGGCCGGTCCAGGTGATGCGATTCTTGCGCAAGACGCCCTCGTGCGTCGCGCCCAGCTTCAGCACTGCCGCGCGGCTGCGCAGGTTGCGCGCATCTACGCGAAATTCGATGCGGGTAAAGCCGCAGGCAAAGGCGTGATTTATCATCAGCCGCTTCATCGTGGCATTGACCCCGGCAGGCCCACGCGCCGCTGGCTCGATATAGGTGCCGCCGATCTCGACCGCATGATTGCGCTCGTCGGGTTTGATGTAGCAGGTCATGCCGACCAGCACGCCCCGGTGCAGCACCGCAAAGCGCACCCAGTCGGCGGTGGCGTGAAACTCCTCCGTTGCGACATCGAATTGTTCGCCCAGCATTGAGACCGGATAGATCTCCCAGATCTCGGCATCGCGCGCGCAGGCCGCACGCAGCGGCTCGACATGGTGGCTGGCGAGCGGCTCGAGCCTGACATCGCCGTCTTCCAGAACCACGGACAGCGCGCTCATGCCAGCCGCGCCATAAAATGCTTGCGGCACAGCGCGATGTAACGATCATTGCCGCCGATTTCGGTCTGCGCGCCCTGCTTCACCGCATTGCCCTCGGCATCGACCCGCAGGTTCATCGTCGCCTTGGCGCCGCATTCGCACACCGCTTTCAGCTCGACCAGATGATCTGCTATTGCGAGCAACTGCGCGCTGCCGGGAAACAGTTCGGCTTGAAAATCGGTGCGCAGGCCATAACACAGCACCGGGATTTTCAGATCATCGCAGATGCGCGCACACTGGAACGCCTGCGCCTTGGTAAGGAACTGCGCCTCGTCGATCAGCACGCAATGCAGTGGCGCATCGGCCAGATCGAGCGCGACGGCGGCGAACAGATCTGTGTCGGAGGCAAACCTGTGCGCCGGTGCGTTGAGCCCGATCCGCGAGGTGATCTGGCCTTCGCCAAAGCGGTCATCGTGCGCCGCGGTCCACAGCATCGCGCGCATGCCGCGTTCGGCATAGTTGAACGCCGCCTGCAGCAAAGTGGACGATTTGCCCGCGTTCATCGACGCGTAGTAGAAATAGAGCTTGGCCATCAGGGGGCATTTCGGAGAAGCGTCACGGGTAGTGGGCTGTCATCCCCTGCCTGCCGAGCCAGCTTTTTTTCGAATGTGGTAAATCCCCTCGCATCAAAGGGCGCCGACGCCAAGTGCATCATGTCCGCCCAGTCCGCACCTGCCCGGTATCTTTCGATGGCCCAGGCAACAGCAGCAGGGCTTTCGGCGTGCGCGTGATCCAGACTGATAAGCTGTTCCAATAGCATCGCCACGACCGCTCTTGGCAATCCGACTGCTCGTTCGAGAACCCAGCCCAGCTCCGTGAAGACGGTCCAACTCAGCATGAACGGTTCTGAAGCAGCTCCATCGGCGAGCAAGAACTGCGCAGGGTCGTCATTCAATAACCAACGCGCCAGAACATTGGTGTCCAATACCTGCATTTGATAGCTTTTTCAGCTATCCAGCGAAGGATTATCGACGTCCGGCGACCAGCTCAGCTTTTCGATCGGAATTGGCGGCCCTTTATGTTGGTAAATGGTCCGCAGATTGCGCCTTACCTCTTCGATCGAGAGCCGAGGCGTATGAGATGGCTTGCGCAGAACAATCTCGTCGCCGCGCGTCATCACATCGAGAAGCTGCCCTTCGACCAGCCCAAGACGATCACGTACATCTTTAGGGATGACAATCTGGCCCTTGGCCGAGAGGCGCGTGACATCGTTCATAGACCGAATATACGTCTTACCCGGTAAGACGTCAATCTGCAGCATCGTCCTTTGCCAGATCCTGGGCCACTTTGGGCGCGCTCAGCAGTTTGTCGATGTGGCTGCCAGTGTCGAAGCTGTCATCGGCGAGGAACTTGAGCTTGGCCGCATATTTGGTGCGCACCTTGGAGGCGACCTCGCGCTGGAAAAACGCTGTGTTGGTGCGCAGCGCCTTGAGCACCACCTCCTCATCGCGGCCCAGCAGCGGCTTCACGAACACCGTCGCATGGCGCAAATCGGGCGACATGCGCACCTCGGTGATCGAGATAGTAGTCGCGGTCAGCACATCATCATGCACCTCGCCACGCGCCAGAAGGTCTGACAGCACATGGCGCACCTGCTCGCCCACGCGCAGCACGCGAACGGAACGCCCTTCGGGACCGGTATCGTTATGCTTGGCCATATTCGCTCTTTGCCGACCCCCCCCCTCCCGTCGAGGGAGGCGAGGGTCATAGGATCACAACGTCCGCTCGCGCATTTCGACGTCGAACGTTTCCAGAATGTCGCCCGGCTTGATGTCGTTGGTATCTTCCAGCACCACGCCGCATTCAAGGCCCGTGCGGACTTCTGCGACATCGTCCTTGAAGCGCCGCAGCGACGCGATGACCGTTTTGGAGACGATAACATCCTCGCGGGTGATGCGCGCATACAGGCCCTTGCGGATAAAGCCATCGGTGACCAGAAGTCCCGCCGCCTTGTCCTTCTTGCCCGCCGGGAAGATTTCCTTGATCTCGGCGCGGCCGACCACGGTCTCGATCCGCTCTGGCCCGAGAACCCCGGCCATCTCGTTCTTGATGTCGTCGATCAGGTCATAGATGATGTCAAAATATTTGAAGCGCACCTTGTCGCGCTCGGCCAGCGTGCGCGCCTGCGCATTGGCGCGCACGTTGAAGCCGATGATCGGCGCGTTCGAGGCCTTGGCGAGCGTCACATCGGATTCGGTGATCGCACCGACCCCGGCGTGCAGCACGCGCGCCTTGATGTCATCGGTCGAGATCGCGTTGATCGCACCGACAATCGCCTCGACCGAGCCCTGCACGTCGCCCTTGACCAGGATCGGATATTCCTTCGCCCGGTTGGCAGCGAGCGCGGAGAACATAGTGTCGATGTTGGCGGGCGCCATCGTCGTGCGCTTTTCGAGCGCCTTCTGCTTGCGGTATTCAGCGACTTCACGCGCACGCTGGTCGTTTTCAACGACGGTGAGCTTGTCGCCCGCCGATGGCACACCGGTCAGCCCGAGCACCTCGACCGGCTCTGACGGACCGGCTTCGGCAACCTGCTTGCCCTTGTCATTGATCAGCGCGCGGACCTTGCCCGATTCCTCGCCGACAACGAAAATGTCGCCGCGTTTGAGCGTGCCGCGCTGAACCAGCACGGTCGCCACCGGACCGCGGCCCTTGTCGAGCTTGGCCTCGATCACCACGGCTTCTGCGGCACGCG
>NZ_JBGTFM010000040.1:0-17109 GCF_041747255.1 Blastomonas sp.
CGCCGCACCCCGCGCGCGGAAAAGCGCAAGCCAGAGCCTCGCGCGAAAAGCGAACCAAAGGCCCAGGCAGAGATTGCTGAGCCGGATCATGGCCCCGAGCCGCGCAAGCCTGCGGCACGCGGCGCGGCCAAGCCGGAACGCAAACCCCGCCGCACGCCCGAACGCGATCCTGCAGCGGATGACGGCTGGAATGGCCCGATGCCTGATTTTCTGTCAGTGGGATTCGGCGAGAGCTGAGCGGTCGCAGCGAAAAAACTTCTCGGGATGCTGGATGCGACGTCCTTCGACTGCGCCCGGGAACACAGCAGACATCGCGTTACGACAATGGATAGCAAGTGCGACTGAGGCTCCGCCTGTCCCGGGCGAAGTCGAGCGACGTTTGCCCAACGCTGTCGGGTTCATACTGCAGTTGGTCCCTGTTCTCCGGCTCATGCCAGAGAACAGGAGCCCAGTGCATTAAAAGCTAAATTTCGCAGATACCCTGAAGTCTCGGCCCACCAGCGGTGCAAAATCTTTGGTGAAGCTCGCAGCGCGCCTGCCGACCACATCGAAGATATTGTTGGCAGAGGCGATCAGGGTCACGCCCTTTTCGCGGCCAAAGGGCTTCCATGAGGCACTGGCATTGACCAAGGTGAAGCCACCGGTCTGCGTTTCGAAATCGGCGTTACGTTCCTGATCGTCGAACCATTCGACCTCGCCGCGCAAACTGAAACTGTCGCTGCGTGCCTCCAGCCCGCCCAGTACGCGCAGCGGCGGGATGCGCGGCACTGGTCCCAGGCCGTCCAGCGAGGCGCGCACATAATCGAGCACACCATCGGCTGAAACGGTGAACCCACCGGCGCGCGCCAGCACGACCGACCCCTCGACCTCAAACCCGTAATATCTGGCGTCGTTCTGGATATACTGGAATACCGGCAGTTCGTCTTCTTCAAGCCCGGTGGGAACATCAATGATGAAGTCATCGAAATCATTATAAAAACCGGTGATCGCGAAGCTGGCGTTTGGCGTGTTGTAACGCACATATGCCTCGCCGCCCCAGCTCTTTTCCGTGCCGAACGTAGGGTCGCCGATTTCAAACGCCTGGGTTGCAATGTGCGCGCCGTTGGAAAACAGCTCTTCGGCCGCAGGCGCGCGCTGTGCCCGGTTCAGGTTGACCCCGAAGCGCAGCCTGTCATCTGCAATATAGGCCAGCCCCAGTGCAAAGGAATAGGAGTTGAAGTCGCGCTCTACCCCTGCCTGCTGTGACCTGACATTGACCTTGTCATAGCGCGCTGCGCCTTCTATCTCGATATTGCCGCTACGCACTTCCTGCAGCGTGAACAGGCCAAGCTGGTCGGTGACATTGGGCGGCAGGAATGCTTCTGCTCCCACCGCGCTGAAATCACGGTGGATATATTGCACACCTGTCGCACCGCGCCAGCCATTGTTGTCGCGCTGTACCAGCTCCATTCGGGTCTCGATGCCCTTGTTGCGGAACACTGTGCCGACCTCATCGCCTTCAAACTCGGTCTGGTTGAAATCGGCATAGGCTCCGCGCAGGCGCAGCGCCTGGAAAAATCCGGGCAGGAACACTTCGCCGCGGAAATCGACCTTGATCTGGTCGAGCCCGATGGTGACGGGGCCTTCTTCCTCTTCGCCTTCGCCCTCGTCCTCACCCTCTTCGCCGTGGTGATGTTCTGCGCCGGGGCGCGCAGGTACGCCGTACAGGCTGTTGTAATAGCTGGCTGATACCCCGAAGTTTCCGCCTTCCCCGATATAAGCGAGGCCGCCAGCAAAGCTGTAGGTCTCGGTGCCGGTATTTGGAATGCGTCCGCGCAAGGCCGCCAGCTCTTCGGCTTCCTCGGCCTCGCCAAGATTGCCTTCCTCGCGTTCTTCAGCGGCAATCTCGAGCTGCTCGGCACGCAGGCCGGGCGAGAGCACGAAGCCGCCGACGCGCACGTCGTTGCTTTTGCGATAGCTGCCATCCACATGCAGCACCAGCTTGGACGTGATCGGCACATCGAGGCTTGCGCCGATGCTGCGTTCATCGGCAGCCGTGCCATAAGTCGCCAATGCATCGAGATGGAACGGTTCGTCGGGCACGGCGCGCGGAATGCGCTTGTCGATGGCATTGACCGCGCCGCCGACCGCCTGGCCGCCGAACAACAACACCGCTGGGCCGCGCAGCACTTCAATGCGATCAAGCACGATCGGTTCTACAGTGACACCATGGTCGGGTGAGGTATTGGAGACGTCGATGGTTCCGATGCCATCGGTCAACACCCGGATGCGCTCACCCTGAAAGCCGCGCAGCACCGGGCGCGATGCGCCGGGCGAAAAGCTGGTAGCCGAGACGCCGGGCAGCTTGGTCAACACATCGCCGATTTGCGAGCGGGTCTCGCGGCTGAGCTGGTCGCCGGAAATCTCCGATGTGCCCGCCAGAATGCTGAGATCGCGCACAAACGGGGCGGTGACGACAATGCCGCCACTGCGATGGAAATCGTCATCCTCGTCTGCGGCCGGGCGCTGCGACGGTGCGGTTGTTTGCTGGGCGAGTGCGGGCAAGGGGGCAAGCGCTGTGGCGCCGAGCAAAAGAACGGTGGTGGCGGTGAGCTTGTTGCGACGCATTTGGGGGCTGGTTTCCTGTGATGTTTTAAGTGCTGTGAAAAACCGGGCGTAGCTGCGCCAACGCAACAGCCACTGCCTCAAGGGCAAGGTAGCCGCTAACAGAGATGATATAATATCACAACCCAAAAAGCACGATACGCGTAATGCCGGGCGCTGCACCAGCGCTTGTCGTCGTGAAGGGCTTGGGGCAAAGCGATCAGGCACGCTGCTGAATAAGGATCATTTTGATGCGTTTGCGATCATTGCTGTTTGTCCCTGCTGACCGGCCCGAACGTTTTGCCAAGGCAGCGGCGAGCGGGGCGGATGCAATCATCCTCGACCTTGAGGATTCGGTCATGCACGAGCGCAAGAGCTTTGCCCGCGAAGCAGTGGCCGACTGGTTGCGCGAGGCGCATGAAGTACCAAGCTTTGTGCGGGTCAATCCGCATGGCAGCGGTGAAGCGGACAATGACATTGCGTGTCTGCTGGCCACACCGCCCACCGCCCTCGTGCTGCCCAAGGCCGAGGGGGCAGGCACTGTCGACTGGCTGGCCTCGCTCTGGTCGGGCGCGCCGCTGCCACCCGTGTTGCCAATTGCGACCGAGACCCCGGCGGCGATCTTTGAGCTGGGGAGCTATCGCCAATGTGCCGAACGGCTCATCGCGATCAGCTGGGGTGCGGAGGATCTGCCCGCTGCCATAGGCGCGAAGGCCAGCCGCCATGCCGATGGCAGCTACACGCCGCCTTATGAGATGGCACGCTCGCTGACGCTGTTCGCCGCGCACGCAGCGCAGGTCGCGGCGATCGACACGGTCTACACAGATATAAGCGATGCGGACGGGCTCACCGCTTATGCCGACCGCGCCGCGCGCGATGGCTTTAATGGTATGCTGGCGATCCATCCGGCGCAAATCGCGGCGATCAACGCCGCCTTCACCCCAAGCGCCGCCGAATGCGAGGCCGCCCGTCGCATTGTGGACGCCTTTGCCGAAAATCCAGCCGCCGGGGCGTTGCGCATTGATGGCAAGATGGTCGATGCCCCGCACCTTAAACAGGCGCGGCAAATCCTGATGCTGGCCGAAGCGCCTTCGTGAAACCGGTCCAGCCTTGCCTCCATCGCGCTGGCTGATGGGGCAAACTCTGCTAAGCATCAGGATAGAGACGCAAACAAGGATCATCAGATGGACGCGACCGATAGCCCCCAAAGCGAAGCCATGGTGGCGGCGCCATATGATGACCAGACCCGCTGCACAGCGGCGCAATATCAGGCGCTCTATAATGCGTCGATCAATGATCCCGATGGTTTCTGGGGGTTGCAGGCGGACCGGCTCGACTGGGTGAGCAAGCCTATACGCAGTGGCAAATGGTCGTTTGATCTGGTTGATA
This sequence comes from Blastomonas sp., assembly GCF_041747255.1. GTDB lineage: Bacteria > Pseudomonadota > Alphaproteobacteria > Sphingomonadales > Sphingomonadaceae > Blastomonas. Next base: position 3,973 of record NZ_JBGTFM010000040.1, read on the forward strand.
TCAAATGGTTTGAAGATGGCCAGTTGAATATCTGCCACAACGCGGTCGACCGGCATGTTGCGGTCGGCCATGGCGATGTGCCTGCGCTGATCTGGGAGGGCGATGCTCCTGGTGACGTCAGGACCTTAAGCTATGCCGATCTGCTGCGCGAGGTGCAGGTTTTTGCCAATGTGCTGAAATCCATGGGTGTCAAAAAAGGCGATCGCGTCACCATTTATTTGCCGATGATCCTGGAAGGCGCGGTGGCGATGCTGGCCTGCGCGCGCATCGGTGCGGTGCATTCGGTGGTGTTTGGCGGTTTCTCGCCCGAGGCGCTGTCGGGGCGGATCGCCGATTGCGCCAGCCGCTTCGTGATCACCGCCGATGCGGGCCGGCGCGGCGGCAAGACCGTGCCGTTGAAAGCCAATGTCGATGCGGCGCTTGGCATGCACGACATCACGGTCGATGGCGTGCTGGTGGTGCGGCATGTGGGTGATGAGGTGCCAATGACCGGGGGCCGCGACATCTGGTATCATGATGTTGCGGCGGGGGTCGCGACGACATGTCCCTGCGAGCCGATGAATGCCGAAGATCCGTTGTTTATCCTCTACACCTCGGGCTCAACCGGCAGCCCGAAGGGCGTGCTGCATACCACCGGCGGCTATGCGGTGTGGACCGCGACGACCTTTCATTTCGCCTTCGATTACCGGCCCGGCGAGGTGTTCTGGTGCACCGCAGACATCGGCTGGGTCACCGGCCACAGCTATGTGGTCTACGGTCCGCTGCTCAATGGCGCGACCAGCCTGATGTTCGAAGGCGTGCCCAACCATCCCGATCACAGCCGCTTCTGGGATATGTGCGAACGTCATGGCGTCAACATCTTCTACACCGCACCCACCGCGATTCGCGCGCTGATGCGCGAGGGCGAAGGTCCGGTCGACAAGCATGACCTGTCCGCGCTGCGGCTGATCGGGTCAGTGGGCGAACCGATCAACCCCGAAGCGTGGCGCTGGTATCACCGCGTTGTCGGAAAAGAGCGCGTGCCTGTGATCGACACCTGGTGGCAGACCGAAACCGGCGGCGTCATGATCACCACCCTGCCACACGCGCATGCGATGCAACCAGGTAGCGCGGGCCTGCCATTTTTCGGCATCGTGCCCGAACTGGTCGATGCCGATGGCAATGTGCTTGATGGCGCAACCGAGGGTAACCTCTGCATCGCTGCTTCATGGCCGGGCCAGGCCCGCACCGTGTTTGGTGACCATGAGCGGTTCAAGCAGACTTATTTCAGCACCTACAAGGGCAAATATTTCACTGGCGATGGCTGCAAGCGCGACGCCAACGGCTATTACCGGATCACCGGCCGGGTCGATGATGTGATCAACGTCTCGGGCCACCGCATGGGTACAGCGGAGGTTGAAAGCGCATTGGTGCTTCATCCGCGTGTAGCCGAGGCAGCGGTGGTCGGTTTCCCGCACGACATCAAGGGGCAGGGGATCTATTGCTATGTCACGCTGAATGCCGGCGACAGTGGTGATGATGGACTTGCAGTGGAACTGAAAACCCTGGTGCGCAAGGAAATCGGCCCGATCGCCACCCCCGACCACCTGCATTTCACCCCTGCCTTGCCCAAGACGCGCAGCGGCAAGATCATGCGCCGCATCCTGCGCAAGATCGCCGAGAACGAATTCGGTGCGCTGGGCGATACCAGCACATTGGCTGATCCCGGGGTGGTTGACGCGTTAATCAAAGGACGGCGAAACGCCTGATCGAGAATATTCCGCGTTGCAGCAACAGAATCGCTGGCTTTCTGAAAGTGTCATGCTAGGTTGACACATCGGCTTGGCTATTTCGTCGCTCGATATCTGCGCGACCGCAGCAAACCCGAAGGTATCTTAAATGTTTTCACCATTTCGCGCGGCTTTGGCTGTGTCTGGCGTCGTGGGCCTCGTCGCTGCGCCCTCTGTCATCGTCATGCTCGCGCTGCTGGTTATTGGCGCCTCATCCGGCCTGATCGTCGGCCTGGGCTTCCTCGCCATGACATTGACCGCGATTGTCGCCCTGTCAAAGCGCGGCCAGTCCGGATTGAAGGCGATGCTGCGCAAAGCCTCCGGTCAGCGCTGACCCAGGCCTATTGTCGACCAGCCGGATCCACAAGCGCAGGCACGGCTTTTGCCGCGTCGGCAGGTGAAATGCCGGGCGGAGGGACGGCGGCGATGGTTTCTTCGCGGCGCATGATGCGCCCCGCGCGCTTGATCGCGGCGCGGACCCGGGGATAGGTGCCGCAGCGGCACAGGTTGCGTATCGCCGCGTCGATCTCGGCATCATTCGGGTTGCTGTTCTTGCGCAGCAGCACGTGCGCCGCCATGATCATGCCCGATGTGCAAAATCCGCATTGAACCGCCTGTTCAGCCACAAACGCCTGTTGCACTGGATGGCTGCGGTCGCGGCTCAGCGCTTCAATGGTGGTGACGAAGCGCCCTTCGACCTCTGCGATGGTAACGAGGCATGACCGGATCGCTTCACCATCAATCTCAACGATGCATGCACCGCAATCGCCATTGCCGCAGCCGTATTTGGTGCCGGTCAGGTTCGATGCGTCGCGCAGCGCCCAGAGCAACGGCGTTGCCGGATCAAGCCGATATTGCACCGGTCGGTCGTTGACAGTGAACTTGGTCATCGCCGTTCAATTGCCGCGCGACCGTCCCATGGCAAGCGTCAATCGCGCCAACTGCTGTCTATGCGGTCGACCCGCCGGACCATCGCGGCGAAATCGGGCGCACCGGGTCCGCCGGGCAGTTGCACCTGGCCCAGATCACGCTGGTGCACATCGATCACATGCTGAGGAACGATAATTGGCTGGCCCATCGACATCGTCGCGAGCTGGATTTCGCAGGCGCGCTGCAAGGCCCAATAGGTGATGAACGCTTCGGGCAGGGTGCGGCCCAGCACCACCGGTCCGTGGTTCTTGAGCATCAGAATACGGCGCTTGCCCAGCGCCTGCACCAGCCGCTCGCCCTCTTCACCGCGCACCGTGACGCCCTCAAAATCATGATAGGCGATGTTGCCGATGAAGTTGCAGGCATAAAAGTTGGTTGGCTGCAGTCCGCCCTCGACCGAACAGACCGCCATCGTGGCAGTGGTGTGCGTGTGGATGATGCAATGCATCTCAGGCAGTCGATCGTGGAAGATGCTGTGCTGGGTGAACCCTGCCTTGTTGACCGCATAGGGCGACCCGTCGAGCTTCTCACCCGCGCTGTTGATCTTGACAAGATTGGACGCGCAGACCTCGCTGAAATGCAGGCCAAACGGATTGATCAGGAACGCGTCTTCCTCTCCCGGCACTTTCAGGGTGATATGGTTGTAGATCATTTCCGACCAGCCGAGCATGTCGAACACGCGGTAGCATGAGGCAAGCAGCTTGCGGGCCCCGCGCTCTTCGCTGGCCATTTCGGTCAATGGTTTCAATGCGGTGGCCATGGCGCTCTCCTAAACATGTTTTACGGTTTGTTGGTTGTGAAGGGTATCGCATGACTTGACGGGGCCATGCAATGCCAGTCGTCTATCGATTCCGATGGAAACGATCCTGCATCAAGGCGTTGTATGGTTGTCACAGGTGGTGCTTTTGGACGGAAAAGCTGCGATTTGCCTTGAACTGGGCATAGGGTGCTGGTAACGGCTATCCGGTGACCGACAGCCTTGTGGCTGGCGTGCCCTTTTTTATTGGCCTTTATATTTTGGCTTTGCTGCCTTGATCACGCCGAAGTGGCGGGGTCGTTCAGGCTCTGCAAGGCATTGATTGAAATGGAGCTGGCGTAAGTTTATGCAAATTCTTGTTCGCGATAACAATGTTGACCAGGCGCTGCGGGCGCTCAAAAAGAAGCTGCAGCGCGAAGGCGTGTATCGTGAAATGAAACTGCGCCGTCATTTCGAAAAGCCCTCAGAAAAGCGTGCGCGTGAAAAAGCTGCTGCGGTGCGTCGTGCACGCAAGCTTGAGCGCAAGCGCGTTGAGCGTGACGGCGGCAAATAAGCCGGTTATAGCATGAGGCTTCGGTGGATCGATTGCAGTTGATTCGCTAGTGGCGATTGAGCGCTGGTCGTTGAGTTTGGGGGAGCCTGCCATGTCAGTTACGCGTGTTCCAATTCCGCCGGTTGCGAAAGGTTCTCTCACCAAGCTTTGGTTTGGTGTCGCGATTGCTGTCGCACTGGCAGCAGGTACCGCCTGGGCTGGCATGCAGAGTGTGCCTCAATCCGCTGCCGGTTTTATGGCGAGCAATGCGGATGAACCCGGCGTGGTTAGCACTGAAAGCGGGTTGCAGATCAAGGAACTGGTGAAAGGTGAAGGCGCATCGCCCACCGACGCCGACGTGACGTTGATCAACTATGAAGGTCGGCTGGTCGACGAAAGCGTATTTGATGCCAACGACCGCGTACCGATGCCGGTCGCTGGATCGATCCCCGGCTTTTCCGAGGCGCTGAAACGGATGCAGCGTGGCGGCAAATATCGTCTGTGGATCCCCCCCGAGCTTGGCTATGGCGCGGAAGAAAAAGCAAATCCACAAACCGGCGAAGTCGTGATTCCGGCGAACAGCCTTTTGATTTTCGACGTCGAGCTGGTGGAATTCATTCCCGAGCAGCAATTGCGCGCGATGCAGCAGATGCAACAACAGGCTGGTCCCGGTGGCCCGCAGCCCGGAGCAGGTGGTCCTCCACCAGGTATGCCGGGGATGCCAGGCAACTGATCGATAACGAAAAAGGCCGGCGGTTCTGCCGGCCTTTTTCGTTGTGTGCATCACGAATCGATACGCCGGGCGATCAACTGTCCGGCGCGGTCACCTCAAACGCCGCCACCATATCGCGGAACCCTTGCGGAACCAGGGCAGGCCGGTCGGTCGCCAGCGCGAAATGCACGTAGGTTATCGTCACAACGGTCAGCAACGCGTCACCGCGAAAGATGGCGCACTGGCTCGTCAGGCTGCTGGTGCCGAAGCGCGTGATCCGCGTTGCCAGATCGAGCATATCGTCGGCTTTGGCGCTGGCGCGATAGTCAATCGTTGCATGGCGCACCATCATATCATGATCAGGCGCGAAAAAGTTGAATGCGCCATCGCCGCCAAGCCCATTGGCCACGCGCAGTGCACGGAAATACTCGGTGATCGCGACATCGGCATACATCAGGTAATTGGCGTTGAAGACGATGTTTTGCAGATCGACCTCATGATAACGCACGCGCTTGGGCGTAATGCAACGGAACTGGTTGCGGGTGGGCGTGTCGGTCATGGTCGGAAATCCTGATCTGATTAATACCCGTCAGGAGAGTGTCCATCGTGATGGCGCTGGCATTCGCGTGAATCCCAAAGCGCCACCATAAGGTTGCCACTTGCCCCAGTCAGAACGCTTTTGCCTAGGCGATCGGCGCGCAAGCCGTGTCAAGCCAGGCCCTGGCATCGCCTTCAAGCTGGGGGGCGACGATCTCAAGAACTTTGGCGTGATAGACATTGAGCCAGGCTAGTTCGGCCGCGCTGAGCAGTGCCGGATCGATGCAGTTTCGGTCTATCGGGGCGGAGGTCAGCGTTTCGAAACCAAGCACCTCGTGTTCAGCGCCGGGCAGATCGAGCGTCTCGACCAGCACCAGATTTTCGATACGGATGCCGTATTCGCCTGCCTTATAATAGCCGGGCTCATTCGAACAGATCATGCCGGGGCGCAGCGGTTCGCCATGGCCGCCAAACGCCGCGATCCGCTGCGGGCCTTCATGCACCGCCAGAAAGCTGCCAACACCATGACCGGTGCCGTGCGCATAATCGACGCCGTCGGCCCACAGAAACTGGCGCGCGAGGGCATCAAGCTGGCCCCCGGTGGTTCCCTTGGGAAAACGAATGGTGGCGAGCGCGATATGGCCCTTGAGCACCTGCGTGAAGCGACGCTTCATCTCGTCGGTCGGCGTGCCGATGGCGATGGTGCGTGTCACATCGGTTGTGCCGTCAAGATATTGGCCGCCCGAATCGACGAGATACAGGCTGTCCATGACGATGGGCAGGTTGGTCTCCTCATTGACCCGGTAGTGGCAAATCGCGCCATTGGATGACGCGCCCGAAATCGTATCGAACGAGGTGTCGATCAGCTTGCCGGAGGCCTGACGGAATGCGAGCAGCTTCGCCGCCGCCGAGAGCTCGGTCTCGCCGCCCTGCGGCGCGGCGACCGACAGCCAGTGCAGAAAGTTGCTGAGTGCAGCCCCATCGCGCGCCTGCGCTGCACGGTGCCCGGCGATCTCGGTCGGGTTCTTGGTTGCGCGAGGCAAGACGCCGGGGTCCCGCCGCGCGCTGATGTTGGCACCTGCCGCTTCAAGCCGCGCGAAAATTGCCGCGACCGCGCGTTCGGGGTCGACCGCAACCGCCTTGCCGGCCAGTGCGTCGAGCCCGTCAGCAAATGCGGCATAGTCGTGCAATGCCACCTGATTGCCCAGATGCGCGCGCAGATCGTCGTTCACCTTGTCTGACGCGACATAAAGATCTGCCGTGCCATCTTTGTGCACCACGCTATAGGCCAACGCGACCGGTGTGTGCTCGATGTCGCCGCCGCGCACGTTGAACAGCCATGCGACCGAGTCGAGCGCGGTGATCACCGCAGCATCCAGGCCTTCATCCTGCAGCCAGGTAGCGATATCGGCGCGTTTGACAGCCGACTCGCGGCCCGCATATTCCAGCGGGTGCGGCACCATCAACGCGGCCGGGCGCTCGGGCTGGTCGAGCCAGACGGCGTCGAGGGGGCTTGCCTCCACCGCCACTAGCTCAGCGCCCGCCTTGGCGATCGCGCGCGTCGCCGCCTTGACCCAGTCGCGCGTGTGCAGCCAGGCGTCAAAGCCGATGCGGTTGCCTTCGGTTGCATTCTTGCCGAGCCAGTCAGCGACCGACTGGCTGGCGGTACCGACATATTCGAACAAACGGCCATCCACCTGATCGCGCACCTGGATCGTGTAACGTCCATCGACGAAAATCGCCGCTTTGTCGGACAGCACCACTGCTGTGCCCGCAGAGCCGCCAAACCCGGTCAGCCATTCCAGCCGCTGCGCATAGGAGCCGATATATTCGCTCATATGCTCATCGCAGATGGGGACGACAAAACCGCTGAGGTCCTGCCGCTTTAATTGTTCGCGCAGAGCCGCAAGGCGGGCTTCATGGGTGGACATAAGCATAAGTGGGCTGCAACTCCCTTGCAAAAGCGTGGATGGCACAAGATAGATGGATCGCACCGAATTTGCCAGCTTTGCGGCGAACAGTGCGGCAAAGTGCAACGAGGGGATGATACATGGTGTCGCGTTTATTGATGTCTGCCTCATGGCTCGCGCTCGCGGCGCTGGCCGCTCCTGCGCTGGCCAACTCACCCAATTCCTTCAACGAAAGTGCATCAATGACCGAACCGACCCAGCCGCCGATTGCCGATCAGCGGCCCCACAGCTTTGAACGCCATGGCGTGACCATCAGCGATCCGTGGCACTGGCTGAAGGATCAGAGCTATCCCAAGGTCGATGATGCCGATGTCATTGCTTATCTGGAGTCGGAAAACCGCTGGTTCGAAACCAATATGAAGCCCCATGCGGCGCTCACCGACACGTTGTTTCAGGAAATGAAGGGGCGGATCAAGGAAGACGATGCGTCGGTGCCGCAGAAGGACGGCGACTGGCTGTACTGGGTCGAGTTTGAGGCCGGCGCGCAATACAAGAAATGGTATCGCAAACCGGTGGCGGGCGGCGACAAGGTGCTGCTGCTCGATGAAACCGAGCTCGCCAAGGACAAGGACTATTTCCGCCTCGGCGCCTTTTCGATCAGCCCGGATGGCAAGTTGCTCGCCTTTGCAGTCGATGACAATGGCTCGGAGCGGTTCGAGGCGCGGGTCAAGGACCTGACCACCGGCGCGATGCTGGCCGATGTTATCCCCGGCACCTTGTCATCGCTCGTCTGGCGCGCTGATTCTGGCGCGTTCGTCTATGGCCTCGCCAATGAAAACTGGCGGACTGACAACGCGCGGCTGCATGTCATCGGCACGCCGGCGGATAGCGATGTTGAGTTATATCATGAGGATGACGAGGGTTTTCGCGTCAATGTGGCGCTCACCTCATCTGAAAAATATATCGTGATTGGCACCGGCGACAATGAAACCAGCGAGATCCGCCTGGTGCCCGCCGACAATCCGCAGGCGACGCCGATCTTGGTCAGCCCGCGCAAAAAGGGTCGCGAATATGATGTCGAGGAACGCGATGGGACGCTGTTCATCCACACCAACGATGACCACATCAACTTCCGCCTCGCCACCGCCAGCATCGACGCACCGGGCGAATGGAAGACGCTGATCGCGGGCTCCGACGCATTCTACATGACCGATATGACTGCGTTCAAAGACTTTTATGTCATCGAAGGTCGGCGCGAGGGCCTCGACCAGATCGAGATCCGCGATTACGCCGATGTCAGTCAGCGCGCGCCGATCACTTTCCCTGAGGCGAGCTATTCGGCATCGCTTGCCAACAACCCCGAATGGGATGTCAAGACGCTCCGGCTGACCTACGAATCGATGGTCACGCCCGACACCGTCTATGATTATGATGTCGCGAGCCGTGCGCTGAGCGTGCTCAAGGTGCAGGAAATACCGTCGGGCTATAATGCTGCGGATTATGTCACCGAGCGGGTGATGATCACCGCGCGCGATGGCACGCAGGTGCCGGTATCGGTGATCTACAAGAACGGGTTCGTGAAAGATGGCAGCGCGCCGCTGCATCTTTATGCTTATGGTGCCTATGGCTATGCGATCCCGCCGAACTTCTCGGTCACCCGGCTCAGTCTGGTTGATCGCGGCTTTGCTTATGCGATTGCGCACATCCGGGGCGGGGATGACCTTGGCCGGCAATGGTATCTTGATGGCAAGCTGACCAAGCGCACCAACACCTTCAACGACTTTGTCGATGTCGCCAGGGGCCTGATCGACAAGGGCTATACCGCGAAGGGCAAGGTCACAGCCAGCGGAGGATCGGCAGGCGGCGAGCTGATGGGAGCGATCGTCAATTCAGACCCCGACCTGTGGGGCGCAATCGTTGCGCATGTCCCGTTCGTCGACGTGCTCAACACCATGCTCGATGAAAGCCTGCCGTTGACGCCGGGCGAATGGCCCGAATGGGGCAACCCGATCACCGACAAGGCGGCGTTCGACCTGATCCGGTCGTATAGTCCATATGACAATGTGTCGGCGCAAGCTTATCCGCCGATGCTGGTCACTGCCGGGCTCAACGATCCGCGTGTAACCTATTGGGAACCGGCGAAATGGGTTGCAAAGCTGCGCACCGTCAAGACAGACGACAGCATGTTGCTGCTCAAGACCAATATGGGGGCAGGGCATGGCGGCAAATCTGGCCGCTTTGATTCGCTGAAGGAAACCGCCGAAGAGTTTACCTTCATCCTGTGGCAAATGGATATGGCCGGGAAATAGCGGGAGACGGGGCGCGGTGCCCGGCGCCGGTATCGCGCCCTATCCCTGGCACGGCCCCAGTTGCTCGCGCACGAAATTGAAATCGCGCACGGCAAGATCGTTGTCACCCGGCGTGTCGGACACTAGGGCACGCGGCGGGATCTGTGCGGGCAGGAAGCAGGCCAAACGATACCAGAGCAATGTGCCCGGGCGCGGCGGGGCGGCGGCCTCATCGACGATCTCGGTTAACGACACCGCCCAGCGTGCCGCAATGCCGGGCCTGCGCAACACGGTGATCGACACAGGGTCACCATTTGCGGTGGCGAGGAAAATTTGGGTTTCGCCCTCTCCTTGCAGGTTGCCACGCACGTGCAGCGCCTCACGGATGCCGCGAATGACGGGCGGTGCTGCCGGATCGACCAGCTCGGTAACGATGGCACGGACACGCTGTTCGGTCTCGGGAGTCCATGCGATCTGGGCGTTTTTGCTGATCAGCTGGACCTCACCCGCGCGGGCGGCGGGCCGGGCAAACAGCAACATCTGCTGCTTTTTGAGCTTGGGCACCTTGCCGCGGGCATCGCGGGGCACGTCGGCAAGATAGCGAATCGATTCCGTGACCCCTGCGCGGCCGCGGATCAGGTTGAGAACCTGCGCCTCGACATACAGCCGCGCCATAGCTGTTGGCACGTCGGGTGCACGTTCGGATGCGACAACTGTTGCCTTTTTGATCTGCGCCCGCATGACCAGCGGCGCGGTATCTGCCAGATTGGTGAGCATGACATAGCCCGGCGCTTCGGCAGGCTGCTGTGCCTGCGCCATCGTCGCAAACGCAATGAAAAGCGCAGTAACACCAACAAATTTTCGCAATTTCAAAGCCATGTTCAGGGGTCCTTGCGCGCGGAAACGAATCTCGATCAGCCTCGCGTACCGAGTGTTAATTCATTCTGAATCGATTTAAGCGATTGCCTGACGATAAGTTGCGCGTTAAATCCGCTTTCGGGCAAGAGAAAAACAAACCAGAGACCGAAACAGGGCATAGCGGGGCACCCGGAAAGGTTGCAATCCGCAATGTTATTGTTTCAGTGGTTGGCTAAGGTCATCGGCTGACGTCATCTGGATCGCGCAGGTTGCATGATCGGCGTCATCCATAACAATCTGGTTGTATAAGGGTAAGGAGCTTCGTTTCTGAATGGCCTATGCTGATCAACAGGCAAGCGGAAGCAAATTCGTTTCCATCACCGTCGTCGCGCTGATCCACATTGTGGTCATCTATGCGCTGGTGACCGGCCTTGCATATAGCGCTGTGAAAACGGTTGCTGAAAAACTCAACGTCGTTGAGGTTGAAGAGGAAGTGATTGAGCCGGATGAGCCGCCGCCACCTCCGCCAGACCAGCCGATCACCCCGCCACCAGTTGTAACGCCGCCGCCAATTGTGCGGACGCCGCCGACGTCGGCACCGGTGATCACCACCACCCGAACGCCTCCGCCAGTGTTTACGCCAACGCCGATCGCGGCCCCACCACCGGCACCGCCAGCGCCGCCTTCGCCGCCACCGGCGCCGTCAAAGGCATCGGGTGCATCGCCTCGCGGCAACCCGGCAAGCTGGGCCAACGTCAACGACTATCCTGCCCGCGCATTGCGTGAGGAACGGGCTGGAACGACGCGGTTTCGGGTCACTATTGGCACCGATGGCAGGGTTACTGATTGCCAAATTACCGGATCCAGCGGTCATGGTGATCTTGACGAAGCAACTTGCCGTAACGTTACGCGTCGGGCACGATTCAAGCCTGCTGTTGACTCCGAAGGCAATGCAATCACCGACACTTATTCCAATGCGATCCGTTGGGAAATACCTGGTTAATCAGACTGATGGGGATGCCGCCTCGGCGGGTTTGATTTCGATTAATGGACGCTGGTCTATTTTTAATTCTGAGAGGAAGTTTTGATGTTGATTGAAATGCTTGCAGCGGCTGGCGCGGAAGCGCCGAAAAATGCCTTCGGTTTCATGGAGGCGCTCGAACAGGGTGGTCTTATCGCCTATTTTACCGTTGGCATCCTGGGCATCATGTCGTTCGGTTCGTTCTACATCCTGTTCACAAAGTTGTTCGAACAGCAGAAGGTGATGAGCCAAAGCGCCAAGATGAAGGAAACGTTCTGGCGTGCCGGCAACCTGAAAGACGGCGCTGCCAAGCTTGAAAAGAATTCGGCCTACCGCCAGATCGTCGATGATGGTCTGCGCGCTGCCGATGAGCACTCTAAGCTGACTGATCCGGTTGAGGCGCACGATTGGCTGCACGGTTCGCTGAACCGCTCGGAAGCGGCGATCAATGCCAAGCTTGCAGGTGGTCTGCCGTTCCTTGCTACCGTGGGTGCAACGTCGCCGTTTATCGGTCTGTTCGGTACGGTTATCGGTATTTATCGCGCACTGATCAAAATCGGCATCTCGGGTTCGGCATCGATCGACCAGGTTGCCGGTCCGGTTGGTGAAGCACTGATCATGACCGCACTTGGTCTGGGCGTGGCCGTTCCCGCTGTGCTCGCCTACAACTGGCTGCAGGCACGCAACAAGGTGATTGCTGCCCAGCTTAGCGCTTTTTCGACTGACGTGCTCGGCTATATGGCATCGAACGGTGCGGTGATCCCGGTTCAGCCCGGCAAGCCAGTTCCTGCTGCCAAGCCGGCTGCTCCAATTGCTGGTGCACCGATCAAGAAGTAAGCAGCTTTTCATCATACCGGCGGGATAGTTCGTTACGAGCGCCCGCCGGTTGATGAATTCAGCACCTAATACAGCTCTAAACGGCTGCACCGGGTTACCATGGCGGGCATGCGGAACACTGCGGTGCGACTGCGCAAAACCACTCCGGTCGTTTACGGCTTGGCAAGTAGAGAATAGGATTTATTGCGATGTCAATGAGCGTTGGAGGCGACGGCAGCAAGGAAAAGCCGATGTCTGACATCAACACGACGCCGCTTGTGGACGTCATGTTGGTGCTTCTCATCATTTTCCTGATCGCGATTCCGGTGGTGATCCAAACCGTTGATGACCTCACCATCCCGGTTGTCGAATTTGAACCGACCGAGACCAAGGCAGAAAACATCCTGCTGTCAGTGACTACAACTGACGCCAGTGGTCTCAGCCCTGGCGATGATGGTTTTGCCGGTGCGAGCCCGAACGGTGAATGCCGGGTGTATGTGAATGTCACGCCGGTCGATGATACCGAGCTTCTGGATATTGCCGTGAAGCGGCTCGAAGCGATTATCGCTTCGGCCGGCGGCGTGGATAATCTTGAAGAAGAAGATTTGCCCGAGGTTCATATTCGCGGTGATATCAATGCGCCCTACCGGTGCATCGGTGGCGCAATTTTTACGATGCAGCGCGCGGGTTTTGCCAAGGTTGGCTTTATCTCCTCGCCGATCGATCTGACTGCAGTTTGATTGAGGCCGTCGTTAAAGACGGCCTCCACTTGAGAAATTTGGGAGTAGCTTGATATGGCAATGAGTGGCGGCAGCGATGATGGCGAGCCGATGATGGAAATGAACACGACGCCGTTGATCGATGTCATGCTCGTTCTCCTCATCATGTTCATCATCACCATTCCAGTTCAGACCCATGCGGTGAAAATCGACCTTCCGGTTGACAGCACGCCGCCGCCTGAGACCGTCGTTGAACCGGTCAAGAACAAGCTGATCGTCGATACCAAC
>NZ_JBGTFM010000041.1:0-2472 GCF_041747255.1 Blastomonas sp.
ATCGCCCGCGTTCCGCAGACCGACGAGCAGGGCAAGCAGTATCTCAAGCGCTACAACACCACGCCGGGGCGCATGCTCATCGGCGAGTGCCTGCCCAAGAGCCACAAGGTGCCCTTCGATGTCGTCAACCGCCTTCTCACCAAGAAGGAAATCGGCGACGTCATCGATCAGGTCTATCGCCACACCGGCCAGAAGGACACGGTGCTGTTTGCCGATGCGATCATGGGGCTTGGCTTCCGTCATGCCTGCCGTGCCGGTATTTCGTTCGGCAAGGACGACATGATCATCCCCGATTCCAAGGAGCGTCTGGTCGATGAGACCCGCGCCTTGGTTGCGGATTATGAGCAGCAGTATCAGGACGGCCTGATCACCCAGCAGGAAAAGTACAACAAGGTGATCGACGCCTGGAGCCGTTGCGGCGACCAAGTGGCGAACGCCATGATGGACGAGATCAAGGCGACGCCCAAGGACGAGAACGGCCGCGAAGCCCCGGTCAACTCGATCTATATGATGAGCCATTCGGGCGCGCGTGGTTCGCCAGCGCAGATGAAGCAGCTCGCAGGGATGCGCGGGCTGATGGCCAAGCCGTCAGGCGAGATTATCGAAACGCCGATCATCTCGAACTTCAAGGAGGGCCTCACCGTTCTTGAATATTTCAACTCCACCCACGGGGCGCGCAAGGGCCTAGCGGATACGGCGTTGAAGACCGCGAACTCGGGTTATCTGACGCGTCGTCTGGTTGACGTCAGCCAAGATTGCGTGATCGTCGAGGAAGATTGCGGCACCGAAAATGCGCTGGAAATGCGCGCCATCGTGCAGGGGGGCAGCGTTATCGCCTCGCTGGGCGAGCGCATTCTGGGCCGGACGCTGGCCGAAGACATCGTCGATGCCAAGTCCGGCGACATTGTCGTGGCGCGTGAAACCCTGCTCGACGAAGCCGCTGTCGCGGTGATCGAAGGCATGGGCATCCAGGCGGCGCGCATCCGTTCGCCGCTGATCTGCGAGGCGACCATGGGCGTGTGCGGCAAATGCTATGGCCGTGATCTGGCCCGCGGCACCCCGGTCAACATCGGTGAGGCTGTCGGCGTGATCGCCGCGCAGTCGATCGGTGAGCCGGGCACCCAGCTGACGATGCGGACCTTCCACATCGGCGGTGCGGCGCAGCTCAACGAAACCTCGAACCTCGAGGCGGTGGCCGATGGCACGCTGCAGTATCGCGACATCCCGACGCTGGTGAACAAGCGCGGTCAGCGTCTGTCGCTGGCGCGCAACGGCGAAATCGCGATCGTCGACAAGGAAGGCCGCGAACGCGCGGTGCACCGTATCCCTTACGGCACGGTGCTGCTGGTTGATGACAATGGCGCGGTGAAGCTGGGCGACCGGATCGCCGAGTGGGATCCGTTCACCATGCCGGTGATCACCGAAAAGCAGGGCGTGGTGAAGTATCAGGACCTGATCGACGGCAAGACGCTGATCGAACAGACCGATGATGCCACTGGCATTGCCCAGCGGGTTGTCGTGGAGTTCCGTGGATCGGGCCGGGCCAAGGCCAAGGAAGATCTGCGGCCGCGCCTGACGTTGCTTGACGAGGATTCAGGGGAGGCGGCGCGCTATCTGCTCGCGGTCGGCGCGATGCTCTCGGTTGAGGATGGCCAGACGGTGCATGTGGGTGACGTGCTCGCCCGTGTCAGCCGTGAAGCCGCCAAGACGCGTGACATCACCGGCGGTCTGCCGCGCGTGGCCGAACTGTTCGAGGCGCGCAAGCCCAAGGACAATGCGATCATCGCCAAGATCTCGGGCCGCATCGAATTCGTCCGTGATTACAAGGCCAAGCGCAAGATCGCGATCCATCCGGAAGAAGGTGAATCGGTCGAGTACCTGATCCCGAAGGCGAAGGTCATCGACGTTCAGGAAGGCGAGTATGTCAAGAAGGGCGATAACCTGATTTCAGGCTCGCCTGACCCGCATGACATTCTTGAAGTGCTCGGCATTGAGGCGCTGTCCGAATATATGGTTGCTGAAATCCAGGAGGTCTATCGTCTGCAGGGCGTGAAGATCAACGACAAGCACATCGAGGTGATTGTGCGCCAGATGCTGCAGAAGGTGGAAATCACCGATGGCGGCGACACCACCCTGCTGCCGGGCGAACAGCTCGATGGTGAGGAAATGAACGAATACAATGCGCGGCTTGAGCCGGGTAAGCGGCCTGCCGAAGGCAAGCCGGTGCTGCTCGGGATCACCAAGGCTTCGTTGCAGACGCGTTCGTTCATCTCGGCGGCGTCGTTCCAGGAAACCACCCGGGTGCTCACCCAGGCGGCGGTCGAGGGCAAGCGCGACTCGCTCATCGGCCTGAAGGAGAACGTCATCGTCGGTCGTTTGATCCCGGCGGGCACGGGTGCGGGCATGAACCGCATGCGCATCGCTGCCACCAGCCGCGATGCCGCACTCCGCGCCCAGCAACGCGCGCTGCAA
>NZ_JBGTFM010000042.1:0-22125 GCF_041747255.1 Blastomonas sp.
CGAGTTGGCAATTCTGGCCGGTGTTTCGCCCAATACGGTGCTGATCGATCGCGACAAACGGCTGGCGCAGGTGCGGGCAAAGCCGCTGCCGGGGGCGAGCCTTGCAACCTATCGCGCGCTTGAACAGCGGCTCGTGGCGGCGGAACCGCAGTGGCAGGTCTACCTCGTGCCACCCGCGATGACCCTGCCGAGCGTGGCGTTTGACGGCGATGAACCGACCGAGAGCGGTGCGGCCGATCTGGCGCTGGCCATCTGGGCGGCGCGGCGCACCGGGCGATCGCTGACGATTTCAGGCAATGATGCACAGGTTGAATTTGTTTTGACCAAGATGCGCGAACAGGGCATTGAAACGACACGCACCGGGTCGACCAATAATTCTAATAGTCTGCGCATCAGTTGGGCGTTGTAGATCACGCAATAATATTGACAAAACGAGGCGCGGTTTGGGGGCAATCGCATTCGACACCATCAGTGTGCAGCTTGTTGCTGTGCTGTCAGCGATATGCGGTACGGCTGATGCGGTCGGTCTGGAACTGCTGCTGTTCGCAGGCACGTGGTTTCTTGTCGGCGCGCTCGATGATCTGGCGATCGATGCCATCTGGCTGTGGTCGCGCGTCAAGGACCGGCTGGTCAGGCGTAGCCAAGCCAAAGCGGGCCAGCGCGCGAAACCTCAGACCCCATCCGTGCCGCACCGACATGCCGTGTTTGTGCCCGCGTGGGACGAGGCCGACGTAATTGGCGATATGATCGGCCATTGCCTGTCGCGATGGCCGGGGCGCAATTACCAGATGTTCATCGGCGTTTATTCCAATGACCCGGCAACGCGCGCTGCGGCGCTGGCGGGTGCTGACGGCGATGCGCGGGTGCATATCGTCACTTTGCTCAGGACCGGCCCGACCTCGAAGGCCGATTGCCTCAACCACCTCTGGCAGGCGATGCTCGCGCACGAGCACGGCATTATGTAGCAAACGCACCAAGCTCAACAGCCCTAGCGCAGCGGGAGAACCGCTGTGATTAGCGCCGCGCTTATGGCGATGGCCACAGTGCTAGTTGCTTATATTCCCCCGCCCACAGTTCACGAGAATAGCCGTGCCATTTTCCAAGCTATTTCTATCGAGAAAGGATTTGAAAGTGGAAATGTGCCGCTTGCCGAAAACGTCTCTGTAAGACACCACGCCAAACAAAAGCACGGTAATCCCTTCATGGTGGAAGCTTTGAGCGACATCCGCATCCTTTTGCTCGACAAAACGCCGCTTCACCATCGAGTGCTGTCCCGGCCCAAGCGGCATGAGGCTGGCCATAGCGTCGTCGGTGTAATTGAAAAACACCTTCATGGCTGTAGCATTGCCTGTTCCGATAAAAGGCTGGATCGCAAATTCCAAGTCATGCGCCGGAGTTTGCCCAACATTCCTCATGGTCACTTGGTAAGTTGGGATTTTCCCCGGCACAAAATCTTTTACCATTATGTCATCAAAGCGAACGTAGGCGCGCATCTGGACTTGCGCGGTTTTGCGCGCGATGTCGTTGGCCTCAATCATCGCTTTTGTTGCTTGGCCGGTGTCGGTAACCGCCTGCCGAGTAAGAATAATCTGCCAGAGCAAAAACGAGATGCCTACCGCGCTAAGGATGACACCCCATTTTGTCCATTCTGCGGAATTTTCAGCAGCGAGAGCAGCGCGCCACTGGGCGCACAGATCGGCCTCACCTTCTGTCTTTGGTTCTACGCATGGGGTCTTATTCTGTGGGGTCGCGGCGCTATCGGAAACGGCACCGGCCGCCCTAGGCTGGTTCTGCTGGGTGGGGCCGTAGGATTGATAACGCTCTTGCTGTGGGTATGAGTTCGCCATGATGTAAAAGGCAAACAAGAACGCGGCAGTCGTTACTCCGACAAGCGCAAGGATGATGCTCCGATAGCTTCCAAACATTGGATCAAAAACACCGCTGTAAATTTACCCCGGCTCAGCTTGTTCCTTACATTCGGCTCAGAGTCCATAACCCCTATGTCAGCCAGCTTTTCAACCAGCTGGGCATAAGAGACATTGCGGCGCTTCAACTCGGCTTTGAGCAAGCCCTTAACTTGGTCTTCCCAGTCTTTCGCAGCTTTCGGCATAACGTATCCTATATGATGATAAAGTCATCATATGCGATGCATTTGCCATTGACAAGAGTGCATATTATCATCATATAAAGTGCATAAGCACTGGAAACGATGATATGCAACACTTTCTCCTCACCGCCGCCGCCCGCACACTCAGCCTCAAGGCTGTTTTCCGCATGGGCGAAGACAAGGCATACGACACTTTCAAGGCCATGCGCTGGGCTGAGACGGACGGGGAAGCCATTTGCCCGCGCTGTGGCTGCACTGAGACCTATGACATTTCCACCCGCCGCCGGTTTAAGTGCGTTGCCTGCTATCATCAGTTCAGCGTGACCAGCGGGACGATTTTTGCCAGCCGCAAAATGTCATTCACTGATCTGCTGGCCGCAATCGTCATCTTCGTGAACGGTGCCAAGGGCATTGCTGCCTTGCAGCTGAGCCGCGATCTGGATTGCCAGTATAAAACAGCCTTCGTTCTCACGCACAAGCTGCGTGAAGCGATGGCGCGTGAGCAGGCCGGTCGCCAGCTTAACGGCGTTGTGGAAATCGACGGTGCCTATTTCGGCGGATACGTGAAGCCGGAAAATCAGAAAGCCGACCGCAAGGACTTGCGCTTGAAGGCGAACCGCTCAGGCAAGCGCCAGTGCGTTGTCATCATGCGTGAGCGCAACGGCAAGTCGCTGCCCTTCATCGTGCGCCATGAGGGCGATGCGGTGCCTTATGTGCGTGATCACGTTGGCACTCTTGCCACTATCCACGCTGACGAAGGCACGGGCTGGGATGCCCTTCACGCTGGCTGGGATACGAAGCGCATCAATCACTCGGTTGCGTTCATCGATGACGGTGCCTGCACCAACCAGGCCGAAAGCTATTTCAGCCGTCTGCGCCGCATGGAAGTTGGAACGCACCATCATATCGCAGGGCCGTATCTGAACGCATATGCGCAGGAAGCGTCATGGCGTGAAGATAACCGCCGCGTTGATAACGGCAAGCAGACTGCGATGGTTTTGGATGCTGCGCTGGCTGCTAACGTTAGCAGGAAGTGGGCTGGTTACTGGCAGCGAGCCGCATAACGATTCGTCGCAATGCTCTTGCTAATTGCGTGTTACACAAAATCTACAATCACATTTGATTGTGGACAACTTGATCCCCATATACGATACATACGCATCGGGATCGCGCAGAATCAAAAAAAATCTCTTGCGCTAACAACCAAAATGCGCATGGAGCGTTATAAGTTTGTTAGGTTGTTCATGCGACATGCATATGCAAATTTGTATGTCAAGGCATATCTAACCCCAACCCTAACCCTAACCCAAGGAGGCGAGTAATGGAAAAAATGTCCGCACGTGACACGCTCGCCAAGCGCTATAAAGCGATGGCGGAAACGGACGGCTTAGTTGACGTGAAATTTTATCTTAGGAACACGGAGGAAGCGACCACCGAACAGGTGTGTCGTGAGGTTTGTGCGATGTATGAAGCGCTTGATAATAGCGAATCTAAACCGCTGGTGTTCTAAAACTGCTGAAATTCGCTTAACAAAGCGTTGATGAAAAGGCCCTATTCCGATAGGGCCTTTTTTTTGTCACACTTCTGGTGGTCAATATGCGTATCTCCGGCGATAAGATCTGCGCTGTATTAAACAAAGTGCGCATCCTGCGAGAGCACTTGGAGCGGGAGTGCGCCAATAAACAAGGTCCTGTTGTAAGTCCTACGGACGTGCATTGGGCTGTCGAACAGGTGTATGCCCTAACCATTGAAATGGTCGAAGTAGCCTTTGAAGCGTCTCATTTCTATGGTAAAGTAGAGCGGTATAAAGATAGTCGCGCAAGGGTATTGGTGCGCTCGAATCTTAGCGATGATATGAAGAGACTAGTCGCCGTAAAAGAACTTTGTCATCTGGCAATTGATGAACAAGATGATTGGTCAACCCTGGGTCTCGAAACGATCAGGGGCCTGATGGACGAATGGCGCTTGCTTCGAGAAAACGGTGAAGGGCACCAAAATCCTGCTGACCCTTTAGTCTCAGAAATGTTAGCGGAGATCGCAGCAATCGAAATCATGTATCCGATGCACTTTCGGGACGCTGACCTTGCAAAGCTAGATGCCAATGACACGACAATCAAACAGATTGCGCTTGAACATGAAATCCCTGCCGCAGCTATTGAAACTGCTTTGGATCATCATGAAATACTATCAGAAGCATGGGCGAAAATTGAGAATGCTTCAAAAACTTAAATGCGCCACCGCCTAGAGTTCGCCCTGATAGCCGCTACCATTGCGCCAACGACCCGTAGGTTCATCACGCCCACCGCGCAGGCTGATGCGCCAGCGTAGCATCCCACCGGCGTTGGCCTTTTCCGAGATGACATAGCCGTTGCTGCGCAGGCGGGAGAGCGAATGCCCCGTTCTGCGCTGCATGAGCTTGACCGCCTGCATGTCGTTCACGTTAATCTGGCGTGAGCGCATTATCAACAGCGCCAGCTCGTGCGTTGTAAGCCCGCCTGCATGTTCTCTGAGCGTGATCAGCATGAACCTTGCCATCTCACCCCGGAACGCCGCGTAGGCAGGCGGTATGCGCCTTATGGGTAGTTCTTCCATGTCTATGTTGGGATCGAACACGCGGATGACCGTTTCCAACGCGTTTAGATCGGCGACCAGTTTTGCAGCCTGGGCTTGCAATGTCTCAATCTCAGCGACCATAGCAGCGCGCTTGCGGATCAGCCCGTAGCGGGTTTGTTCAAAGCCTTCTGTCATGCGCGCAATCTACCGGCGTAGGGCTTGCCCGCCTAGATTTGCGTTGGTGCATTTGCTACATAATGCCGCACGAGCAGGCCAGCGGGCAGGCCTTTGCGTCGATCATCCTGCACGATGCCGAAGACGTGGTGCATGCCAGTGCGCTTGATGTGTTTGTCGCCCATTTGCAGCATCACGATTTTGTCCAGCTGCCGGTGGTGCCGCTGCTTGATCCGGCTTCGCGGCTGGTCGGCGGCCATTACGCTGATGAATTTGCCGAAGCGCATGGCAAGGCGCTGCCGGTCCGCAACCGCCTGGGGCTTGCGATCCCTTGCGCGGGCGTCGGCTGCGCGTTTCGCCGCGATATGCTGCATCATCTGGCGCTGCGCAGCCCAGAGAACACGCCGTTTGCCACCGACAGCCTGACCGAGGATTACGAACTGGGACTGCGCATCTATGAGCACGGCGGTCGCGGACACTTTGTGCGGATGCGCGATGCCGCAGGAGATCTCGTGGCGACGCGTTCATATTTCCCGTCCGATCTTTCAGGTGCCGTCCGTCAGAAGACCCGCTGGACGATTGGCATCGCGCTCGTCGGATGGGACCGCATGGGTTGGGGCAAAGGTGCGGCTGAGTTCTGGATGCGGCTGCGCGACCGGCGCGCGGCGCTGGCGGCGGTTGCTTTGCTCAGCGGCTATGCCGGGCTCGCGCTCTGGCTGCTGGTGGCTCTCGCCAGCGAGGCGGGTCTTGTGCAGCCGCAGCCGCTGTCTCCCGCATTCCGCCTGCTGATGCTCGCCAATGGCGTGATCCTGATCTGGCGGTTGGCGATGCGGGCGCTGTTTACGGGCAGGCAATACGGAGTTCGCGAGGCATTCTGGTCGGTGCCGAGGATGTTTGTCGGCAATATCATCGCGGTGATGGCGGCGCGGCGCGCGGTTGCTGCCTATGCTGCCAGCCTGCGCGGTGCGCCGTTGCCCTGGGACAAGACCCGGCACCATATTCCCGCTGCGCCGCCACGCGCTGGCGCTGGCGTGCCCGGCGATGGCTGATCCTGCAGGCAACGCCCGGTCTCCTGCCAGATTACGGGGCCAGCCGCTGATTTTTCTGGCGACGGTGCTGGTTGTGTGGACCGCAGCGCGGGTGGTGCAGGTGATCCAGGGTCAGGGTGAAGCGGTGACATTCGCGGGGCGGGCCGATCTGCCGCGTCCGCAGGGATCGTCGGCATCTCCACACGATTGGCCCCCTGCGGGTAATGTCGCCGACGCGCGAACAGCAGCGTTTTCCCGCAAAAGCATTGGTGTTGCCTCAGCATCTGACGGACCACCCGGCGCACGATTTCGCGCTGTGGCCGCAACATCAGGCGATTTAGGCCTTGGGCTCGGCCTAACGCGTCACTCCGCAAAGGCGTCCGTCTGGCAGCACGACCCGATCGCGGCGCCCGCGCGATTGGCACCCGGGCTGCCGCTGCCCGATGCGCGTGTAGCGGCGGATCGCGCGCTGCTGGAGGATGTCGCGATCGCATCATCGCTCGCACCGCTTACTTCGCGCGCAACCGATCAGCGGGACCGGCGCTGGTCTGCTTACGGTTGGGCACTGGTCAGGGCACGCGGCGGTGGCCCGGTGCTGGCGGCGGATGGACAATATGGTGGCAGCCAGGCCGGCGCGCTGTTGCGCTGGCGAACGGGCGACGGTCGGCAAGCGCCCGCGCTGTATGCGCGCATCACCAGCGCGCTGAACAGTCCGGCCGATGGCACGCTGGCATTCGGTGCGGCAGTGAGGCCGCTCGCTGGAGTGCCGGTTGAACTCGCGATAGAGCGGCGCGTGGCCATCGACCGCAACCCTCGCGATGCCTTTGCGGTGTTCATGTCGGGCGGCAAAGGGTTTGTTGAAGCGCGCAGCGGCGTCCAAATCGAAGGCTATGGTCAGGCAGGCATCGTGGGCCTCAGTCAGCGACGCGGGTTTTTTGATGCGCAGCTGCTCGCGACCCGCCCGGTTACGCAACGCGATCCTCACACCGTCTTGCTGGGCGGAGGCATATGGGCGGGCGGACAGCAAGATATGAACGCGACCGGGCGCACGTCATGGGTCTATCGCGTCGATCTGGGACCGCGTGTTGCGCTCAATGTGCCGCTGGGCGAGGGGAATGCCACGCTGGCGCTGGACTGGCGGCACCGGGTCAGCGGCGATGCCGCGCCCGGGTCAGGCGCGGCGGTCAGCCTGACCGCGGGATTTTAAGCAGCGTCGCACCGACGAGTGACGCCAGCGCGTTTTCACCTTGGGCGACAACGAGCGGATCGTTCGAGATCGTATTCCCCGAGTCGGTGACCATAAACGGTCAACTTGAAAATGCTTCAGGCCCGCCTTGCCCTCTTCTGTTGCCCAGGCAAAACGTCTAGCGTCTCGCCAACCATGGACGTCTATCTTCCCATTGCGAATCTGTCGGTCAACGCGCTGGTCATCATCGGCCTGGGCGGCATCGTGGGTATATTGTCCGGCATGTTTGGCGTGGGCGGCGGATTTCTGACCACGCCGCTGCTGATATTCTATGGCATTCCCCCGACCGTGGCTGCCGCTTCGGCTTCCACCCAGGTAACCGGTGCCAGCGTCTCAGGCGTGATTGCGCACAGCCGTAACAAGGGGGTCGATTACCGGATGGGCGGGGTGCTGGTGGTCGGCGGTATCATCGGCACGCTGGCAGGCGCCGTGCTGTTCCGCGCGCTGCAGCAGCTTGGCCAGATCGATACGGTGATCAACATCGTCTATGTGCTGCTGCTGGGCAGCATCGGCGGAATTATGTTGCGCGAAAGCCTGGCCACCGTCCTTACCCTGCGGCGCGGCGAGCGGGTTGCGGCGAAAAAGCGCCGTCACCATCCGCTGGTCGCGAACCTGCCGATGCGCTGGCGGTTTTATAAATCGGGGCTGTATATATCGCCGATTGCGCCTTTGCTGCTCGGCTTTTTGACCGGTATCCTGACCATCCTGCTCGGTGTGGGCGGGGGTTTTGTGATGGTCCCGGCGATGCTTTATCTGCTGGGCATGGGCGCGCATGTCGTGGTTGGCACATCGCTGTTCCAGATTTTGTTCGTCACGTTGTCATCGACGATGGTGCACAGCCTGACGACCAAATCGGTTGATATCGTGCTGGCGGTGCTGCTGCTGATCGGCAGCGTGACCGGTGCACAGCTGGGGTCGCGCTTTGCGCAGAAACTGCCGCCGGAATATCTGCGCGTCTTGCTTAGCGTGCTGGTGCTGCTGGTGGCGATCAGGCTGGCTATTGGCCTCGGCTTCCAGCCGGCCGAAATCTATTCGGTGGACGTGCAATGAGGCGCCGCCGGATCATGGCCTTGCTGCTATGCAGCCTGTTGATCTCGGGCGCGGTGGAGCCGGCGCTAGTGCCGGAGGTTTCGCAGCGCGACATCCAGATCCAATACGGCTTTACCGGTGCAGAGCTGCTGCTGTTCGGGGCGATTGTCTATCCCGGCGGCAACCCGCCATCGGGCAATAGCGATATCGTCGTGATCCTTAAAGGCCCGCCTCAATCGATCGTGCTGCGCGAAAAGCAAAAGATCGCAGGGATCTGGATCAACGCGGCGAGCTCCGATTTCCGCTCCGCGCCGGCCTATTATGCGCTCGCATCATCGCGTCCGATCAAGCAGATCGTCGATGAACGCACCGCGGCGATCTATGAATTCGGGCTGGAGAACCTGCAGCTTTCGCCCGCCGGATCGATCGATCCGGTCGAACAGCGCCGTTTTGCAGCGGGGTTGGTCAGCCTCAATGAGCGTGGCGGGCTGTACAAGGAACAGGAAGGCAGCGTCGAGATTCTTGAAGGCGTGCTCTATCAGGCACGCCTGTCAATCCCGGCGAGCGTACCAACCGGCATTTATACCGCAGAAACCTTCCTGGTCCGTGATGGGCAGGTGCTGGCGGCGGCAGTGCGCGAGATTACCGTGCGCAAATACGGCTTTGAGCTGTTTATCGCGGTCGTCGCCGAATATCAGCCGTTCTGGTATGGCCTCAGCGCGGTGCTGGTATCGTTGCTGCTTGGCTGGCTCGGCGGGGTCGCGTTCCGCCGCATCTAAGAATTTTCAGATTGAACGTTCACGGTCAACGGCGCTGAAAATGTAGCTTCAATAGATTTGAGCACCAGCGCAGCAAGCCGCCCCCGCACGCACCGCCCTGCGTCCGAGCCCGGTAGAGAGAATATTTACTTGATTGGGTTAACGCTGTGACGTCGTGGTTATAAAAGGCGTCAGACAATCGATGGTCGAACTCAATCCCCGCAGCTTTCAGGTGCGTAACCCGGCTGACCCCGAAGACGTTCCGGATATGTCGCGCCTTGCGCAGCGTTCGCTGGAGCATCTTCGCCTCGGTGAAATCGTCGAAATCTCCGGCTCAAGCTCGCAGGTATTGATCGATATCAGCAGGCTTGAAACGCTGAGCGACAATGCCGATGCCACGCTTGCGATGGCGGGGCAGGTTGGCAGCCAGGTCAAGGTGCGGATTGGCAACTGCTGGCTGGTCGCCAATGTTCGCACCCAGCGGCTGCATCATCGCGAAACCGGGCTGATCATCTGCCAGATCGATTTTCTGGGCGAGGGTGATGAGGAAAAACTCACCGGTCGGATCTTCAATTTCCGGCGCGGCGTCACTCGCTTTCCGGTGCCGGGCACACCGGTCTACGCCATGACGGGCAACGACCTTAAGCAGGTCTATGCCGCCGATGCGCGGCCGCACATCGAAATCGGCACCGTCTACCCTACTATAGACACGCGCGCCGCGTTGTATGTCGATGCGCTGCTCGGCAAGCATTTCGCGTTGCTGGGCTCCACCGGCACCGGCAAATCGACCGCCGCCGCGCTGATCCTTCACCGGATATGCGACATGATGCCCGAGGGTCACATCGTGATGATTGATCCGCATGGTGAATATGCCAACGCCTTCAAGCAGAACGGGGCACTGTTCGATGTCAACAATCTGGCACTGCCTTATTGGCTGATGAACTTTGAGGAGCATTGCGAGGTGTTCCTCACGTCATCGGGGGCGGACCGCCAGACCGATGCGGAAATTCTCGCCAAGTGCCTGCTCGCCGCGCGCACCAAAAACAAGGCGGCCTCCGGAACCAGCCGCATCACCATTGATACGCCGATTCCCTATATGCTGTCTGATCTGGTCGCGAACATCCAGAACGAGATGGGCAAGCTCGACAAGGCCACCTCGAGTGCCCCGTTCCTGCGCATCAAGGGCAAGATCGAGGAAATCAAGTCTGATCCACGATACACGTTCATGTTCTCAGGGATGCTGGTCGGCGACAATATGATCGATTTCATCGCCAAGATTTTCCGTTTTCCCTCAATGGGCAAGCCGATCTCGGTGATTGACGTATCGAGCGTTCCGTCAGACATCACCGCAACCGTCGTCGCGGTGCTCAGCCGGATGGTGTTCGATTTCGCGATCTGGAGTCGCAATGAACAGACCCGGCCCGTGCTGCTGGTCTGCGAAGAAGCGCATCGCTATATTCCGTCCGACCGGTCTGTGCAGCACAGTGCGGTGCGCGATGTGCTCAGCCGGATCGCCAAGGAAGGGCGGAAATATGGCGTATCGCTGGGCCTGATCACCCAGCGCCCGTCCGACCTTTCAGAAGGTGTGCTGTCGCAATGCGGCACGATCATCGCGATGCGGCTCAACAACGACCGCGATCAGGCGCATGTCAGATCGGCCATGCCCGAAGGCGCGCGCGGCTTTCTCGATTCGATCCCGTCGCTGCGCAACCGCGAATGCATCATCTGCGGCGAAGGTGTCGCGATTCCGGTGCGGGTCGGGTTTGACAATCTGGCCGAAGAGCGCCGACCGGCATCGGATGACCCGCTGTTCAGCACCCTGTGGAAACAGACCGGCGGCGAGGACGAAATGCTGGATCGGGTGACCAGGCGCTGGCGCAACCAGGGCAACCACCGCTGATCCTGAAGTTCATCACGTGCCGCGCGTGTCGCCATAAAGGTGGATATGCAGCCGGTCGGTAAAGCGATAGCCGCGCGCCACGCACAGCGGCGCAAGCCAGATGGCGCGGGCGTTTAGCGCGTCCGGCGTCGTTCCTTCTCCCATCAGGATGATGCGCGCAGGCGGCAGGCCAAGCCGCTCGGCGAGAAGGTCCAGCTCCGTCACATCGTCGGGGCTTGCGACCACAAACTTGAACCACGCGCGCGGGTCCTGCGCCAAGCCTTGCAGCGCCTCGATGTTGATTCGCGCATGCTCGGCATTGCCCGAATGCGCGAGCTTGGGCGACAGGTTAAGCTGGTCGACATGGGGGGCAAGCCGGTCATCAAGCAGCACCGTGCCGTTGCTCTCGATCTCGATGTGCCGGTTCGCGCCAAGCAAGGCGCACACGTCGGCGAGCGCTGCCTGTTGCAGCAGCGGCTCACCGCCGGTGAAGATGATGTGATCGCAGCCGAACCGGGCAATGCGCTCAGCCACATTTTCAACCGATAGAGCGATGCTGTTGTCGCGACGGATGAAACGCGCGCTGCTGCGGTGCGCGGCGTTGCTGCCTTCAAAATACCACGTGTAAGGCGTGTCGCACCAGTTGCATGCCAGATTGCAGCCCGAAAGGCGGACAAATACCGATGGCCTGCCGATGCTGATCCCTTCGCCCTGCAGCGAATGGAAAATTTCCGGTTCACCCGGCGTGGTCGTGGCAAGGCGCAATCTGGGCATGGTGCGCACGCCGATAGATCAAATCCGGGCGAGCGACAAACGGCTTGGCATAACGGGCTGTGGCCGCACCTGTCTCAACTGACGCGGCCACCCCCTTTGATCCGTGCGGGCGGATCAAAACGCGGCGGTCAGCGCCACCACAACGGTGGCATCCGCAATTTGTCCACCATTCAACTTGCTGAAATTCGGCAGCAGAAAGGCCGATTCAGCGCGTGTGATATCAGTGTCGATGTAAGATACGCTCAGCGTGAGCGGGCCATAGACGTTGACCGCTGCGCCGATGGACCAGTCCCAGTATTTTCCGGTGGGCGCGATGCTCGTGCCGTTCGGGCCGAGGCCGGGGTTGCCATCAGAATAGCCGATATGGCCGTTGATTGTGACGGGTGTGTCGGGGATGCCAATGCTGGCATCGCCTGCGAGATAAAGGTTGTCCTCGCTTTGCCCCCGGCTAAAGGGCGTGTTGGAAAAATTGCCCAGCGCTTCCTGCTTTGGCGCGTAAAAAACCGCAGCGGTGAGGGCAACCGGCCCGGCTGTGCCCTTGAGCTTGGCATAGCCTTCAAAAAAGTCGGTGTTGTTTGCGCCACTCGGATACATGTACCAGGTGACCCCGACATCGATGCCAGTGCTTCCGAATGTGGCTGCATAGCCCGCGAAAATGTCGAGCTCCAAATTGGCGCCGCCGAAGGTTCCCCAGCCTGCCAGATTTGATGCCCATGTGCCGGCATACAGGCCGCTTTCATGCGCGACGGTGAAGCCGCCCTGGAGCGCAATGCCTTCATCGGACTGCGATACACCGCGGAAGCGATAATCGGAGACAAGGCCTACAGACCCGGAAACGGTGACCGGTGGCGCAGCCTCTTCGTCCTGCGCAAAGGCAGGAGTGGCGGCGGCGGACGACAGAAGGATGCCGAGGCCGATAAGGCCCCGTTGGAATTTGGACGTACGCATAACTTTCCCTTTCAACTGGATGCGTTTCGTCCCACCTGCGCTGCGGCGGCGACCCTCTGATAAACTTGGCGTCCCTGTGCGCCGTATCGGGGTGCTCACTTTCAGCGACAGTGAAGCTGCCCCAACATGCTGCACTGCACAAGAGAAAAGTGACTCAAAAACTCTGATCTGCGAAACTTTGTGTCTTTTTCGTAACAGAAGGGCACCAGTTCGGTCCTTTAGCGGATGCTTAACCTCGCGCTGCGATGATGGTGCGTCATGTACAGTCCGCTCTCCCCGATTCTCGCCGCAACCGGCCGTGATGGTTTCGATCCCGGGTTGGTCGCGCAGCAGGTCAATGGACTGCATATGGTGATCGGCATGGTCGCACGTGTTGCCGGGGTGAAAACCCCACAGTCCGAGCCGACCCTGTCCGATGCGGCAGAGATGACCACTGCCATTGATTCGCTGTCTGATCAGGCCGTCCGTGCGCTGGTGGCGCGATGCGACAGCCTGTCTGCCATGTTGCGCGCCGGGTTGCAGGCGCTGGAGCATGCGCGCTCAGCCGGAAAACGCGGGCGCGGTGCTGCTAGGCAGCTCTATGATGATGCGCAGCGTGATCTTGCGCGGATCGTTGGTGGCATGTCA
The DNA here is from genome assembly GCF_041747255.1 of Blastomonas sp. Classification (GTDB taxonomy): domain Bacteria; phylum Pseudomonadota; class Alphaproteobacteria; order Sphingomonadales; family Sphingomonadaceae; genus Blastomonas. The sequence goes on from NZ_JBGTFM010000042.1 coordinate 13,124, forward strand.
CGCTGATCGCACAAGACACGGCAAGCTGCGACGCCAGCCCCTTTTATTTGTTCCTGTTTTGTATTAACCAAAGGCCATGACTCAGGCCCAGCTTACCCCGCTATATCTTCCTGACCCGACGCTGTCTGCCGCGAAAAACATGCCGCAAGGTGCCTGCTCCGTCGCGCGCGGCATCGCACGGCTGTTCCGGCGCAACCAGATCTGGGTGGCGAGCGAAGTGGCGCTGCCCAACGGGCGGCGGGCTGACCTGATGGGGCTCGATTCGCGCGGCGCCATCGTGATCGTCGAGATCAAGGTGTCGCGCGCCGATCTGCTGGGCGACGGCAAATGGCCCGAGTATCTGGACTATTGCGACCGCTTCTACTGGGGCCTGCCGCCTGCGCTCGATCCGGCGCTGGTGTCAGGCGAAGCGTTCATGCCTGATGTGACCGGGCTGATCATCGCCGATGCCTATGACGCAGAGATCATCCGCCCTGCCGCCACCCGCCCGCTGCCGCCCGCGCGCCGCAAGAGCGAGACCGCGAGGCTGGCAGCAATGGCGTTGCGGCGGCTCAATGCGATGATCGACCCGCCGCCACCCGATGAGGTGTACTGAAAGAACTCGTCAGGCCATTAAGCCGCCCATCGGCTTTTCCATCTCAAACCGTTCGAAGCTCTCGTCGCCAATATGCACTGTCTGACGCTCGACGATTTCGAAACCCATGGTGGCAAATGCTTGCTGTGCCATCAGGCTGGCATGCAACCACAAGCGCGCATCGCCTCTTTCGGCGCTATATTGTTCAATCTGGCGAAACATTTGCCTAAACAAGCCAGTGCCTTGTGCTTCAGGCCGGATGTAGGCGAAATCAATATAGCCGTCCGGCGCCAGACTCATGAAGCCGACGACGCCCTTTTCGTTACGGGCCAGCGAAATGACCTGCTCGTTGAGGCGGGCTGCCCAAGCATCGCCGTGACGACGCTCGGGGACCCACTGCTTGCGCTGCGCTTCTGTATAGTGGCTGGGGCCGCGCCGCACGGCATCGAACATGACGTCCGATAGATCGTCGTAATCAGCGCTGGTCGCCCAGCCGAGAGCATAGTTCGTGTGGTTGTCGGGGTCGGTACTCACACCTAATGGTTCACCAAGGCTGACAACGCATATTACTTCGGCGCGAGCACCATCAACATCTGGCGGCCTTCCATGCGCGGATAGGCTTCAACCTTGGCGGTTTCCTTGACGTCTTCCTGCACCCGCTGGAGCAGGGCCATGCCAAGCTGCTGGTGCGAGAGTTCACGCCCGCGAAAACGCAGCGTCATCTTCACCTTGTCGCCCTCATCGATAAAGGCATGCACCTTCTTCATCTTGACCATATAATCATGGTCATCGATGTTTGGGCGCATCTTGATCTCTTTGATTTCCTGGGTTTTCTGGTTCTTGCGCGCAGCATTGGCCTTTTTCTGGGCCTCGTATTTATACTTGCCGACATCCAGGAATTTCGCGACCGGCGGGTCAGCGTTGGGGGAGACCTCAACCAGATCGAGCCCGACCGCAGCCGCGCGCTCGATCGCATCCTCGGTGCGCAATACGCCGACATTCTCGCCATTTTCGTCGATGACCCGGACCTGGGCTGCCTGAATGAACTGATTGAAGCGCGGCCCTGATTTAAGCGGCATGGCAGGGGAGCGACGGGGGGCTGGCGGACGTATAGCAAATTCTCCTGAAGTGACTTAAGCGCCGCTATATAGGGGAAGTTTCGAAATAGATAAAGAGGGCTGCTGCGCACCGACGCCGGTTGTCGCGGGGGATGTGCGTCAGCCGTTCCTGCCGAGCAGGATGATACAGCAACCGGCCAGCGCCATGGTACCACCGACCAGATCCCAGCGGTTGGGCATGACCCCTTCCACCAGCATCAGCCACACCAGTGACGCAACGATATAGATGCCGCCATAAGCTGCATAGGCGCGGCCCGCATCGGGCAAGTCGACCAGAGTGAGCAACCATGCAAACAGCAAGAGTGCCGCGATGCCGGGCACCAGCAGCCAGACCTGCCGGTCGGACCGCAGATATTCCCAAAAGGCGAAACAGCCCGCAATCTCTGCCAGCGCGGCCAGCGCATAGATGGCGAGCGGCTTGATCATCGCTGCTGGGTCAGTGCCCCATTGCGCTATGATCGACCGGTTCTGCAGGGGCCGCGTTGCGCGCTTTGAGCCATTTCTGCATTTCTGTGATCTCTGCCTTCTGGGCATCGATGATGGTCTTGGCAAGCGCGCGGGTTTCTGCGTCCTTGCCGTGCTCCAGCACCACTTCGGCCATGTCGATCGCCCCCTGATGATGCGGGATCATGCCTTGCATGAAGGCGATGTCAGGGTCGGGATCGATCTTGCCCATACCTGCATGCATCCGGTCGTTGACGGCGGCATAGGCGCGCATCGCCTCGTTTTGCGGCACGGTCGCGGATTCGGCCGATTCGGGAACGGATGTGCCCTCGGCGTCAACCGTCACCGCAGCCTGTTGGCAGCCAGTCAAAGCAGCGGCCAGAACAGCAGGCACGGTCAGGATTGCCGGAATTCGCATCGTCATTCTCCTTTGGGGTGTTGAAGATCGGGCGGCAGCGCCTCTTGTTTGAGCATGGCAATGACGTCATCAAGCGGCAGGAACTGCTGTTGTTGCTCACCCAGACAGCGCAGCGCGACAGTTCGCTTTTCAGCCTCCTGCTTGCCCAGCACCAGAATGTTGGGGACCCGCCCGACCGAATGTTCGCGCACCTTGTAGTTGATCTTTTCGTTGCGCAGATCGGCCTCAACCCGGATGCCCGCCGCCTGGAGCGCGGCGACAACCTCATGTGCATAATTGTCGGCATCCGACACGATGGTCGCCACCACTGCCTGCACCGGCGCCAGCCATAGCGGGAACTTACCGGCAAAATGCTCGATCAAAATGCCGATGAAGCGCTCGTAGCTCCCCAGAATCGCGCGGTGCAGCATGATCGGGCGATGCCGCGCGCCATCCTCGGCGATGTAGCTGGCGTCCAGCCGCTCGGGCAGCACGGTGTCGGTCTGGATCGTGCCGACCTGCCAGGTGCGGCCAATCGCGTCGGTCAGGTGGAACTCGAGCTTGGGCGCATAGAACGCGCCCTCGCCCGGAAGCTCTTCCCAACCCCATTCGGCCGTGTTGCGCCCCGTGGCCGCCACGGCATCGCGCATCGATTGCTCGGACCAGTCCCACATTTCATCCGACCCGAAACGCTTGTCAGGGCGCAGCGCCAGCTTGATCGCATAATCGGCAAAGCCCATGTCTTTGTAGACGACATCGAGCAGATCGCAGAATCTGGCGATCTCATCGACAATCTGGTCCTCGCGGCAGAAGATATGCGCATCGTCCTGCGTGAACTGGCGCACCCGCATCAGGCCGTGCAGCGCGCCGTGCGGCTCATTGCGGTGGCAGCAGCCCATTTCGGCAAGCCGCAAGGGCAGGTCGCGATAGCTCTTGATCCCCTGGCGAAAAATCAGCACGTGCGCCGGGCAGTTCATCGGTTTCAGCGCCATCCACGCGGCGTCGTTCGACACCACCGGGCCTTCGTCCTCGGTATTGGGAACCTCATCGGGGATGACGAACATGTTCTCGCGATATTTGCCCCAGTGGCCCGATTGCTCCCACTGGCGCGCATCCATCACCTGCGGGGTCTTGACCTCGAGATAGCCCGCTGCATCGAGACGGCGGCGCATATAGGCTTCCAGCGCGCGATAGATCACGAAGCCGCGTGGGTGCCAAAAGACGCTGCCGTGCGCTTCGGCCTGCAGGTGGAACAGGTCCATCTCCGCGCCGATCTTGCGATGGTCGCGCTTCGCCGCCTCCTCGAGCCGCACCAGATGCGCATCGAGCTGCTTCTTGTTGAGCCAGCCGGTGCCATAGATGCGGCTGAGCTGCGGGTTGCGCTGGTCGCCGCGCCAATAGGCGCCAGAGACGCGCGTCAGCTTGAACGCCGCCGGATCGAGCCTGCCGGTCGAGGCCAGATGCGGCCCGCGGCACATGTCCATCCACGCACCGGGGCGTCCCGGCTCGCCCGACCAGTAGACCGTCAGTTCCTCGTCATCGGGTAGTTCAGCTGCCCACTCTGCCTTGAAGCTTTCTCCCGCCGCCTGCCAACGCTTGATCAGGTCGCTGCGGCTCCAAACCTCGCGCACCAATGGTTGATCGGCGGCGATGATGCGGCGCATTTCGGCTTCGATGGCGGGCAGGTCTTCGTCCGTAAACGGACGTTCCTTGGGGGCAAAATCATAGTAGAAGCCATCGTCGGTCGAGGGGCCGAAGGTGATCTGCGTGCCGGGGAACAGGTGTTGCACAGCTTCGGCCAAAATATGCGCAAAGTCATGCCGGGCAAGCTCCAGCGCATCGGCCTCATCGCGTGACGTAACCAGGGCCAATTGCGCGTCGCCCTCGAACGGGCGGTTGATATCGCGCAGCTCGCCATCGACGCGCGCGGCAATCGCAGCCTTGGCCAGCCCGGGGCCGATAGCGGCGGCAACATCGGCCGGGCTAGACCCTTCGGGCATCTCGCGCACCGAGCCATCGGGCAGGCTGATCTTCAGAAGCTGGGCCATTGCTAATTCTTTCATTCAATCTGAGCGCCATGACACAATCCGGCGCGCCTCAAAAGAGGGTGCGTCAGGTAAAGACGAGGTTTGGCAAGGAGACGCCGACGCCGCGCCACCCGCACCGGGTGGCTGGCAATCGCATGGAGATCAACCCGCGACGACCTGCCCCCGGAAACCCGGAGTGGTGCTAGTGCTGGTCGTGGTGCGCAGTTGGTTCATCGACGCGGCTATAGCGGCGAAATTCTGGTGTGTCACCACCAGCGAAACACCCCCGCCGCGCCAACGCCGAGCGGGATGTGCGCCCAGCTGGCCACCAGCCACAGCAGCGTGCCGCCAATCAGCGCAAGCCAGCCGGGAAAGGCGAGGCCGCGCGCGAACGGCACAAAGCTGGTGTTCGCCTGCCAGTGCAGCCAGGCATCGCCCATCTGGATGAACTTCTTGCCGTCCTGCAGCCGTGCGCCGACCAGCGCCAGCACGATGATCGCGCCTGCCAGAATGATGCTGTCGATGCGCGGTGCGATGAGAATATGGCTGATGCCCCATAGCGCGAAGCTCCACATCATCGGGTGGCGGGTGATGCGGAACACACCGCCCGGGGTCTTCATCGCCGCGCGCTTGGCATCGGGCACCGGCATTGCGGGATTGCCAATCAGCGACCCGGCAAACAGAATGCTCGCCAGCAGCATGATGACGGTGGTCACCGCCCACAGCCCATCGCCGACCGGCCAGAACGGATCAGACATCGGCGCGCGCTTGAAACCCTGCACCATCAGGTAAAAGGTCGCGAGCGACACGACCACGTAGACCAGCTGGAAACCTTTTTCGCCCAGCCGCTTGACCATCGGTGCGCGCAATGGGTGTGACATCGCGAAATGGCTGCCGACAAAGCCAACCGCACCCGCCAACAACATCGTATATCCCTGCATCAGCCAATCCCCCTGCCGCGCCGGGCCGCGCACCGTGTCAGCCCCCTGGTATCAGCACCTTATCACCGCTCATAGGCTTTGGGCAGTGCCCCTTCCTGCGGCGTGCGATAGCGATCACGCAGCCGCGCCTGACGGTTGTCGAGCGACTGCTGCACGCCATCGATCATCACCGCCACCGGCGTGGATGACAGTTCGAGCGGGTCGCCATCCCAGATCACGACATCGCCCTGGCGGCCGGGCTGAAGGCTGCCAAGCTGCGCATCGACGCCCAGCGCCTGCGCCGGGCCCGAGCTGATCGTGGCAAAGGCCTCGCCCCAAGTCAGCCCGGTCGCACCGGGCACGCGCTGCAGCGCCACCAGATTGCCCGCATATTGCGGCGCGTAATGCAGCTTGTGCGCATCGCTGTCATTGATCTGGCCGATGGCGACGGTCACCCCGGCGCGCTTCATGCGGCCAATGTTTGATTGGGTCGCAGCGGTTTTTTCGAACGCCTCGGGCAGATCGTTGAGCGCCGATGCGATCACCGGCACGTTTGCAGCCGCGATCCGGTCCGTCACCATCCAGCCTTCGGCCGCGCCGACCAGCACCAGCTTGAGCGCGGGAAACTCGTCGCGCAGCTTGAGCACGTTGATGATGTCGGCAGCCCGCTCGACATGCACCAGCAACCGCACCTCGCCGTTCACGACAGGCACCAGAGCGGCGGCATCCTGACGGTTGAGCAGCGCATCGTGCGGATGCGCGAGCACCGCGCGCTGACCGCGCGCAAGGTTCTGTGCCTCAATCAACCCGTTGCGAAATTCCAGAAACGCAGAGGCACGGCTGCCACCGGCGCGCGCTGACCCGGTTTCACCCAATTCGACAAACTGAAAGGCCCGCGCCCTGGTGACGGCCTCATAATCCTCGCCAAGATCAATCAACGCGCCAAAGCCCGCAAAAACCGACCGGGGCGTTGCGGGCGCGACCACCGCGCGGGTGATGCCCGCCGCGCGGTTGACCGCAATCGGCGTGGCGCGCGGATTGATTGCGGTGGTGACATCGATGGCGGCAGAAAAATCGCCGGTGCTGGCGCTGCTGTCGTTGGTTTCGGTCACCGCTTCGACTTCGATCAGGCCGAGGCGGCTGAAACCTGCGAACAGGCCGGGCGTGACCCAGCGCCCGGTGGCATCGACAATCTGCGCGTCAGCAGGCACGGCAACGCCTGCGCCCGCCGCAACAACCTTGCCATCGCGCAGGACGACGGTGCCGCCCTCAATCGGTGCGCCGCCATTGCCGATGACCAGCTTGCCACCGGTGATGGCGATGGTTTGTGCCTGAGCGGGCATGGCGAGTGCTGCAGCAGATGCGGAGAGGGTGAGAAGGAGCTTGATCATTTCGTGTCTCCCTCACCCGGCTGGCCCAGCTCGAAATCGCTCACCGGGCGGCGCTTGGGATCGGATGAATCATAAAGCAGCGCCCCGTCGATCCACACCTTTTCTGGCCGGGCATAGACCGACAGAGGATTGGCATTCCACAGCACGACATCGGCCATCTTGCCCGGCTTCAGGCTGCCAGTCTTGTCGCTGATGCCCATCGCGCGCGCAGGGTTGTAGGTGATCCAGCTGATCGCGGTGGCATCCGAGATGGTAAAGCCCAACCGCCGCCCGTCGCCGAGCGCCTTGGCGGCCTCCTGGTTCAGGCGCTGGATCTGGTCCTGATCGTCTGAATGGATGATCGTGCAGGCGCCCGCATTGTGGATGATCGCAGCGTTTTCAGGAATGCCGTCGTAGGATTCCATCTTGAATCCCCACCAGTCGGCCCAGACCGCCGAGCAGATGTTGTTCTCTTTGAGCAGATCGGCAATCTTGTAGCTTTCCACCGCGTGGTGGAAGGTCGAGACGGTATAGCCGAACTCTTTGGCCATATCGATCACCACCGCCATTTCATCGGCACGGTAGCAGTGGTTGTGAATCTGGATTTTGCCCTCGAGCGCGCTTTTCAACGTGTCCATGCCGATGTCGCGCACCGGCGGCGTACCCCCCTTTTTGTCATATTCATCCCAGCGCGCCTTGTATTCGGCGGCGCGTGCCCAGGTCTGGCGGTTGAGCGCGAGATTGCCCATGCGGCTGGCGGGCCTCTGGTTGCGGCTGCCGTAAACCCGCTTGGGGTTTTCGCCGCACGCCATTTTCAGGCCGTAGGGCGCGTCAGGGAATTTCATCGCCTGCATCGTGCGCGCGGACACGTTCTTGAGCGTGACCGACCGTCCGCCGAACAGGTTGGCAGAGCCGGGCAGCACTTGCAGGCTGGTAATGCCGCCATTGGCGAGCGCGCGGCTGAAGCCCGGGTCTTGCGGCCAGACGCCGTGTTCGGCCCACACATCGGCGGTCACCGGGCTGGTCGCCTCGTTGCCATCCGAATGCGCTGCCACGCCGGGTGAGGGATAGTTGCCAAGGTGGCTGTGGATGTCGATGATGCCTGGCGTCACAAACTTGCCGGTGCCATCGAACACCGCAACATCGCCAGGGATTGACGTGTCCGGCCCGCCGACTGCGGTGATCTTGCCGTCAGAGAAGAACACCACGCCATTATCGATCTGCCCACCCTCGCCATCGAAGATCGTGACGTTGCGGATCGCCGTAGCCGCGCCGCCATAGGGCCGGTAGGTGCTGGGATAGGGGTTTTCGTTGAAGCTGACCTTGGCCGCCTTGGGCGCATTGCTGCTGGCAGACGATGGCCCTTCGGCGCTTGTCGTGTTTGCGCAGCCAACGACCAATATGGCTGCAATGGGTGCTAGGATAACGAGCCTTCTTGCATGGAGATTCATCACTTAACTAGCTCTTCTCTTGTGCGCTAACCGCGCTTGAAACCTAATTGATTTTTTACCTGGATGGCCTACATGAAGGCTGATTGCGATAGCGATAGGTCAAGCAGGAGCGTAACGTGCGTAACAAAGATTTAGAATAAGACACCCAGTTTGTCCTAGCCCTTGCTAGCCTAGCAGGGCGGGGCTGGTCTCGTAAAGCTTTGTATTGCTTGGATTCTTCGTAAAGCCATAGTGCATTTTCGAGGTATCTGCGATTTTTATGTGGCGGCTTTTCAGAACGGATTTTAACATGATTCCGCAGATTGCCGATGCAGATGATGATAGCTTGGTCGTAAAGATCAAGAACGTCATCCAACGGAATTAGGTTTCGCCGACACAAATGGCCGACTGTCTCGCACCAGAGCGGCAGTCTCATTACCAGAGCATATTCGTCCGCAGAAGCGTCTTTATCGGCATTTTTATCGCCGTCAAAGCTACGCGTTCGTTCCCAGAGTGCTGTTACGTGCTGGGATGTGAGTTCTGCGATCTTAAGTATCTGCTCATCATCAGACAGTTGCGGCCTAGGCTCAGGACTCATTGATCATAACCAGTAGCAGCAGGTAGCGGCGATGGAGATGGCGGACATGAAAGTGTGGGCGCATCTGTCATAACGGGTTGCGACGCGGCGCCAGTCTTTGATCCTGCCAAAGACATTCTCGATC